>CAZADO010000283.1:0-14344 GCA_964483885.1 uncultured Alphaproteobacteria bacterium
GCTGGAATGCTTGATCCTGACCGGACGAGTCCTTGCCGTATCTATAATACTGATGGTATGCTGACGGTCTTCTCATCGATTTACGATGAAGAAACCGGGCATATGATGATCAGTCGTTACTTCATGAACATCCATCAGACAGACAACCTCGGTGGTTCGAATGGCTGGCTAACGTCTGAAACGGGTCAAACACAAATCTATGTGCCGTCGCACGGTCTCTGGGAAGATGGAACGGTTTACTTCGAGCCGTATCTCGACGCGATGACCGTCAACCTAATTCCTGTGGAACAGCCTTACTACACGCTAAACAGTGATGTTGAGAACATCTACTTCGGTGGTGATATATCGGGTTCGGATCTTGTTCCTTCGTCGTTCAAGCTCCGCTTCTATGGAATTCCGGAAGGCGTTACACCTGACCAGATTGTCCCGGTTTGGTGGGATGAAATCGGTGGTGTATGGTCTGAGTCTGGCATTGAATATGCTGAAGTGGTTCAAGAGGGAGATGACTGGTTCATCACGTTCCAGTCCCGGATTGATGATGTAACCTACTCGCCTGATAGTGATGAATGCGACTTCGTGACCTTTGCTGTCATGATCCGCGAAGTCGGCTTCACGATTGACGGACCATACTTCACGGATGCGTATTATCCGAGCGAGTGGTATTATCCGGATTCCTGTTACTTCACACCTGAGCGCGGTCCGTCGATTGGCGATAATCCGGCATACTGGGTAGTGCTGCGAGATGGTGATAGTTACCCGCCGGTGGAATGGATCGATGTCTGGCTCGACGGTATCCGCATCTTCCATGACGGTGAAGTGGTTGACTTTGGTTGGCAAGGTGACGTGTTCATGTATGACTATGACACGGATGCTTCCGGCATCTTCAAGATTTACTTCAACCTTGATGAGATTGCTTGCGAACACAGTCCTTGGCATTGCGCAATGCAACCAGGACCGCATACGATCCAGTTCCGCGTGTATAACGGTGTTGGTCACATGGTTGAGACTCCTGTCACGCCGTTCTATGTGGATGTCACTGGACCGGATGTCTTTACATGGGGTCGTTATATCTGCCATAATACGGAAATGGTCGCAACGATTACGGATATGGAAGCCTGCATCGATCTCGAGTCCATCGAGCTGACGATCTGGAATCTGCTGAGTCCGGGTGGAGAACATCTCCACTATTACCACGATGTAATGACAATCACGGAGGTGGAAAACGGCTACCAGATCCGCCTCGTACTCACGTTTGATGATCTTGATCAGCTTCTCCTTACTGAGGACTGCGACGATGATATCAATGAGTTGGCAGTTACCTGGTATGTCGAGAACACACTCGCACTGCAAAATGCAGAGAATACCTTCCTCTATATCGTTGACCTCGAGCCGCCTGTCATCACGCCGGTCTCGCCGGTTGGTGAAGCCTACGACAACGACGGCGACGGTATTGCCAACGAAGATCCGCGCGATTGTATCAACAACGACGGTGACTACTGGTGGTATGGCGGTGAGTGGCAGGAACGCTATGACGAAGACTGGATTGACTACGAACCAGATACTCTGCTCTACGGCGAGCGTCCGACTATTCAGGGTGCGATGAATGATAATCCGCAGTGCTGTTCTGGTGCGTCAGGAGTTAATCTTGAAACTTTCCATCTGTTCATTGATGGTGTTGACTTTACTATTGCGGATACCGCAAACGCAGAGCTGAACTTTACGGTACTCCAGCCCGGCAACGACGATGCGTTCTTCCTCTTCGGTGGAACGGATAGTCGGATTCTTGATCCGTTCTATGAGCCGGGTGAGCACCGCATCACCGTGATTGCAGGTGACTCTGTCTGCGGCAATATTGCGGGCTATCCGTTCAGTTGGACCTATTATATTACGGTGCCGGGTCCGGCCATCGCCTTTGGCGAACCGGATGAATGCGGCGATTGGTTCGATCCGGAAGGCGTAAACGAATTCGACTTCACGGTTAGTTCAACCGGTGGTGTTCCACTGGCGATTAACGGAATCGATTACAGCGTTTACATCCTGCCTTCGGATGAACTTATCAGCGGACCGACAACCATCGATCCGGCTGGTGAGGATGAAGTTCATGTTGAATTTGTCCTTGCCTATCCGTTTGAACCGGGTGACGAAGGAATTCGTGTCCATGTTACTGCACGCAATGAACTTGACTTCCAGTCTGAAAGCGACCACACTTATACCATGGACGATATCTGTCCTGCCATTACGGTGATGTCGCCGGAAGATGGTGAGCACTTCGCAATGAACAGTTCGGTCATTGCCGAAGCGACGTTCAATGATGAAGGTCGTTCGGGTGTGGTGCGCGATTCCGTAAGCTTCTCGGTCTTTAACCCGATGGGTGAGCAAATTGCCGACAACGAAAATCTGACGGAATGGGATGCCGCTCATGTGAAGTGGGTCTCTCCGCCGATGGATGTACCCGGACTCTACACAATTAACCTGCGGGTAATCGATTGCGTCGGCAATATCGGAGTTGAATCTTGGAGCTTCTTCATCGAATCGACCGGACCGTCCATCAGCTTTGCTCCGGCAAGCGAGGAGTGCGGTGATTGGTTCGATCCGGAAGGCGCTAATGAGTTCTCATTCACCGTTCGTTCAACCCGGCCGGAATCGCCGATTGCTACGAATGGAATCGAATATCGTGTCGTGACACTTCCTGATTCTGCGGTTATCATCGGAACGTCCGTTGTTGATCCGATAGACGAACATGAATGTACGGTTGACTACCTTGTCGCGTATCCATTCGACGAAGACGATGAGGGTATCTGGGTTGAAGTGACGGCACGTAGTGTCCTCTCCGGTGAGGATTACGGTGTCACGGTAAGCAACCATACCTATGCTATCGACGATCTTGCGCCAGTTATCTTCGCTGTCGCACCGGATAGCGGTCAGATCTTTGACCGTGATCACGCGATTGTAGTTGAAGCGAGTTATATGGATGACGGCGGTGTGATTCTGTCCGCGAATCCGGGCGGTGAAGGTTCGTTGATGAACCTTGCGCCAACTCGCGCATCGCGTACTGCTCGCGACGGTGGCCTGCAAAGTCAGGGCATCTCAGGCGGTGGTCGCTCGACCACTTCCGCACTTGGAACAGGTATCGATCGACCCGGCCAGCGTGGTACGTCAGTCTTACCGAATGACGGCGGCATGGCGCATCTGGATGATGTCGGTTCCGGCATTGACAGTGCAAGAGTGAAGATAATCCGTCCTGACGGCACCTATGATATTCCTGAAGTTGGACCGGATTATGAGTGGTATAACGACCATGTCAAGTACACGGTTCAGCCGCCGCACATTCCGGGCTGGTACACGATTAATGTTACCGCTTGGGATTGTATCGGCAACAATAAGACGATTTCCTGGCCGTTCTTCGTGACGCCACCAGCTCCGAGAGTCGAATTCCTTGCCGATACCGGCGATTGCAGGTATGACGGTTTCTGGAATCCGAATATACCTCTAATGGTTACGGCGGAGATTGAAGAAGTTCAGGGCATCAATATTAACAATGATGGCATCCATCTGAACATCTACCGCATCTACAATACGGATGGCGGAGTGATGGAAGACATGCTGATTCAGGATGCTGCTTACTCCTTGAGTCCGCAGCCGAACGACGGAGATGCTGCTCAGGTATTTACCCTGACCGCAACTCCAAGTTTGGGTCCGGATCCGGCAGATATCGGTGTTCGCTTCGAGCTGGTTGTTGCTGACGTCTTTGGAACAACAAGGACGATGAGCAAGACCTACCAGATTGACCGTATCGCACCATGGATCGAAATTCTCTCACCGGCGGAAGTTGTTCCGGAAGGTGAGCTGGTTACGATTCATGCGGTATTCAGCGATAGTCCGCCACCAGCGATTGCAACCGCTCCGGGTGGTGATCGAGGCAGGTTTGCCAGTCCGAGTAGCATACTCTCAGGCGCTCCGCAGCAGAATGGCAGGATTACTCGTGCCACGCGTACACGTAGCACCGCTACGGGCGGCTTCGGCGAATGGGCAACGGTTATGACAGGTGGTCTGGATGACTTCGACGGAAGCGCCGGTGTCGATCCAAACTGCGTGCAGTTGCTGCTGCGTCATCCGAATGGTACGATTGAAGACCTAACGGGTGAGTCAACGTATGACGCGACCAGCATTACATGGTCCGGAAACCTCGACCGCGGTGATTATGTGATTACCGTGAAGGTTTGCGACTTTGTCTGCAACGAAGCTGTTGCCATCTGGAACTTCCGCGTGGCTAATGGCGATTGTCCGACTATCACGTTTGTCGAACCGTACTTTGTATCCTCGATGCCGCATACATTCTTGATTGATGTTGTAGATTCCACTGGAGTCGATGTGGGCGCTCTGCGACTGCTTGTCGAGAAGATGCAGAGGATTCATACGGATTCAACAGATATCGAGCACTACGTCGTTATCACAGACAATGCATCGATTGCTTGGGATGATCAACTAAGCCGAGTGACCTACGTCGCTAATTTCTTCCTTGAAAACAGCACGACGGTCAAGGATGTTGGCATCCGCTTGACCCTGTGTGCCAGTGATCTGGATGAGAACCTGTGTTGTGCTTCCAAGAACTACACCGTTGATCAGGACAATCCGTTCATTGACATTGATGGTGTCGTTCCATCGCCGGATAATCCGCTGACAATCGATTCCCGTCCGACCTTCATCGTGTCCTTCCATGAAGAAGGAGGCGGAACGGGTCTTGATGCTGATGGCGTATCAATGACGCTGGCGACATTGGGCGGCGTTATCCAAGAAGGCGCTATGGTGGTAGACATTGCACCATCCGGCATGTCAGGCGACGTCTCGTTCCAGCCTACGAATGGTCTGGAACCCGGCAAGTATCTGTTGCGCGTTAGAGTGGCGGATCTTGGCGGTAATGTTGCGATGGCGGAATGGGTCTATCGTGTCGGTAAAGAAGTCCCTGTTCTGACTGGCAAGAAGTCCTATGTCTGGCCGAATCCGTTCGTGCCGGGTGAGGGTGGAGCCCACTTTGAACTCGGTGTCACGGGTGAAGGCACGGCTTTTGTAATGGTGAAGGTGTACGACATTGCAGGTCAATTCGTTGCAACCGTTTACGAAGGTCAGTATGAGCCCGGTCAGGCGATTATGTGGCAAGGTGTCAATGACAAGGGTCAGGAAGTCGCCAACGGCGTTTACTTGGCACACGTTGTCATTGAAGCTGGTGGTCAGGTCTCTGACGAAATCGTCAAGGTCGCCTTTAAGAAGGTGAAGTAAAAGAAAAAATGCGGTGGGGCTGCTCTAAAAGCGGCCTCACCACCTTAAAGATTTTGAAATCTATTTTTCCGTTCGACAGGAGGAGGGATAACATGTCCCGATATAGGATGATCGTACTAAGCGCGGCTCTCATAGCTCTCATGCTAGCCACGACCGGCTTCGCGCAGAACCACGCAGGTCCGTGGCTTCGTATGGGTGTTGGTGCCAAGGCAATGGCAATGGGTGCTGCTCAAACGGCGGTTGCTGAAGATGCCACGGCAGCTTATTGGAATCCTGCTGCTCTTGCGGGTCTTCGGAAGTTCGAAGCCTCGCTCATGTACACAGCAGGAATGAAGGCCGAGCGAAATCACAATTATGTGAGCGCTGCTTTGTGTTTGGACCGCATCGGTTCGTTTAGCCTCTCCTGGTTGAACGGCGGAATCACAGGCATTGAGCAGCGAACAGGCCCGACCGATGTACCCGATGCGATGTTCGATGTGGCGAATAACGCGTTCCAGCTTTCTTACGCGCGCTTACTCGGACAAATCGCTTTCGGAATCTCCGCAAAATACTTGCAGGAGGATCTCGCGGACAACGATGGCTATGGCATCGACGCAGGAATTCAAATTCCTCTCTATGATGAGCTCTTTTTTGGAGCCATGGTCCGCGACATTGATGGGAAATTCGGCCAGGATCGTTTACCGTATGAAGCGCGTTTCGGCATGGGAATTCTCCCATGGAAGAACGTAACTTTAGCCGGTGATTTTGTTAAGGTAAAAGATGAAGAGGCAACGGTGTGCGTCGGTGGTGCATTCGATTTTGACATCAGCGACCATAGCAGCTTCTATCTGGCGGCAGGAATGAACGACATGCTGCGCGACAGTCGTGGATTCACCGCTGGATTAGGATTCAACTTCAACAACTGGGCGATTCAATACGCCTATGTGACTGAACCGGCAGATTTCCTGGAGCAGAATCATCGCCTTTCGGTGAACTTCTTCTTCCAGGACAGGTGCAGTCCATTCCGGAGTATCTTTGGCTCTCTCAAGCATGAAGCAAAGCCCGAGATGGCTCGCAAGCCTTGTCCTCCCGCGGGGCCCAAGGAATTCATTCACCGTTATATCTTCGAGGGAAGTCCTTCCATGAAGTTATCCCTCGAAATCCTGCGCCCGACCCAGAAAGACAGTATTCGGAAGGTGTGGGAAGAGATTGGTGGAACGATTTCCTTCCCGGGAGTCAATTTTGCGACAGCTTCAGCGGAGATTACCGACGAATTCAGTCGTGTTCTTGACGGAGTCGCACAGCTCATCAATGAGCATCCCGAGATTCAGCTCCTTGAAATTCAGGGACACACCGATAATACCGGTACGGATGCGATTAATGTTCCGTTGTCGGCGGCACGCGCAGAGTCCGTTCGGAATTACTTGATTTCCCGCGGTGTGGATGCCACCCGTCTGCAGTCGAAGGGCTTTGCAAGCACGAAACCGATTGCGTCGAATGCGACGACAGAAGGACGTTATCAGAATCGTCGGGTTGATCTCGTTCGCATACGATAACTGAAGTTTCTTGTTTGTTCTCTCTTTGGAAAAGAGCACCGACTCGTCGAGTGCTCTTTTCTTTTCAGTAGTGGAGTAAACTTAAAAAGCAGCCTTCTCTTAGAATACAGGAGATAGTATCATGTTGAAACGTAGCCTAATTTTAGGGATTGCGATTCTAATTTTCATTACTGCATCCTTCGCGGAAACGGAATCGCATCTCTTCAGTGTCCTTACAGGGAAAGCGTCTCAAGCCTATTTCGGATCCGCCGTTCTCGGAGCAGCGGATTGGAGAGGATCAGGAGAGGCATTGATTGCCGCCGCCGCTTCAGGGAGTAGCGGATTGATTCATCGCGGAGCTGTCTATCTCTATGATACACTGGCTACCGATGCGCCTGTCGTGGTTCTAAAGGGGATGGAGGACGGAGACCTGTTCGGCTACCAGCTTGCCGGAGTGACCGATATAAACGGCGACAGTATGCCGGATTTAGCTGTATCTGCTCCCTACATGGGAACTCAATCAAACAAACCCGGTAAGGTGTATCTGTACCTTGGAGGTAGTGGATTCGGAGAATCCAAGCCACTTGAGTTCAGTGTCGATGAGAAAAACAACGGTTTTGGAAGAGCTATCTGTGTGAAAGATTTGAACGGCGATGGTTTGGCAGATTTAATCGTGGGAGCTCCCTATTCGAACGAGGAGGGAATCCTGGCAGGCAGAGTTTATATATGGTGGGGAAGTAAAAACTTCAAGAGTAGCACAAAACCGGATGTCACTTTAACCCATGGGACAACAAATGATATGTATGGATCGTCATTAGCTGTCGGAGATTTAAACAGCGACGGCCATGCGGATTTAGTTGTAGGCTCACCCCAGCATAATATCGGGGAAGAAATTCCGGGATCGGTCTTTATTTTCTTCGGAGGCGACAATGCGAAATGGACCAAGCCTTCGCTAATTCTAACCGGAGAAACAACAACCTTCCAAGATCATTTCGGAGCGACAGTGGTTATCGCTGGTGATGTGAATGGAGACGGTTCGAATGATCTGTTAGTGGGCGCTCCAAACGTAAAAATTGCTGGTGGAGATCAAGGCAGGGTTTATCTGTTTTCCGGTGGGCAAAGTCTGGATAACAAACCGGATTTAAAACTGGACGGAAAAGAAGAATTAGGTCTTTTTGGATCGAGGATATTCAGCATCGGTGATTTGAATCAAGACGGCAAAGCTGATTTTGCTGTTCATGCGGAAAGCGCAGGGGGAGGCAGGGGAGTTATCTATTTCTTTTACGGAGGATGGGAAAGACCTTTTTATGAGATGACTGGAGAATATGTCGGAGATCGATGTGGGAATTGTGTTGTGAATCTGGGAGATTACAATAAAGATGGAACACAGGATATAGCGGTTTGTGCCGCATGGAATGACACCGATGGAGACGATGCGGGGAGAATTTACATCCTATCATTTTCCAAGTGAGAAGATTGCAAAGTTTTATAGGCGAGACGCTTCTTTGAAAAAGGAGTGTCTCGCTTTTTGTTTTGATTGCATTTTTCGGAATATATATGTATATTGAAAGATTGAGAAAAGAGAGACAAACAAACACTATAAGTTTATGAGTATCAATGTGTTAAAAGAGAAAATCAAGGCAAAAACACTCCAAATCGGTGTGGTTGGTTTGGGATATGTTGGCTTGCCTCTGGCAGTAGAATTCGCTCGAAAAGGGATTCGTGTTATCGGTGTTGAAAAAGATGCCGAAAAAGTTTCGAAACTCAATCGCGGAGAAAATTACATCCTCGACGTAGATAATGAAGAACTCTCGGATTTGGTTTCTCGAGGATTGCTTTCCGCAACAACGGATTATTCGATTATCAAACAACTCGATGCGATTTCCATTTGTGTTCCGACGCCGCTGAACAAAATCGGAGATCCGGATATTTCTCTGATTATTTCCGCGCGCGACGAAATCATCAAACATCTGAAACCGGGAACAATCATTGTTCTGGAAAGCACGACCTATCCGGGGACAACGGAAGAAGTCATTGCTCCCGCTTTCGAGGAAGCGGGTTTCCACGTCGGGAAGGATATCTTCATTGCATTTTCACCGGAACGAATTGATCCGGGGAATCCGGTGTATGGAACTCACAATACTCCTAAAGTCATCGGAGGCATGACCCCGCAATGTCTGAAGATGGCAATGGAAGTTTACAGTATAATTATTGAAGAAATCGTTCCTGTTTCGTCAACACGCGCAGCGGAACTTACCAAGCTTCTGGAAAACACATTTCGTTCGATTAACATCGGTCTTGTCAATGAACTGGCGATTATGTGCCATCTTCTGGATGTCGATGTCTGGGAAGTCATTCAATCGGCAGCGACGAAACCTTTCGGATTCATGCCTTTTTATCCCGGACCGGGTCTTGGAGGTCACTGCATACCGATTGATCCAATCTATCTCTCTTGGAAACTTAAAACACTCAATTACAAAGCGCGATTTATTGAACTCGCCAGCGAGATCAACACCTTTATGCCTGAGTATGTCGTTAATCGCGTGACGAAGGCGTTAAATGAACATGAACGTTCCGTCAAAGGTTCAAAAATATTGGTGCTGGGAGTTGCCTACAAAAGAGACATTGATGATCCGCGAGAATCACCTGCGCTTGATATTATCGAGCTTCTGATAAAGCACGGAGCCGATGTTCAGTATCACGACCCCTATATATCCAAAGTATCGATAGGCGATAAAACCTTTGAATCCGTGGAACTCAGTGATAAAATGTTGTCAGCTCAACATGCTGTCGTTATTGCGACAGATCATACGGCTGTGGATTATGAGCGGATTGTGCGACTTTCAAAACTGGTCGTCGATACGCGGAACGCGACAGCGAAAGTCAGTCGTCGGGAGAATATCGTTAAGCTCTGATTCGGTTTTTTTCGAATAGAGACATCGAATCCTGTTTCTGTTGAAAGGTCGCATGAAACGAATTCGTGACGCCATAGAATTGATTCGCCCGCAGCAATGGACCAAAAATCTGGTGGTCTTTGCCGCGATTCTTTTCTCGCCTGCTCGAGTAGCGGTTGAGAATTCGTTTGTCGTTGTCAGGGTTGTCGAAGCTTTCGTAGCGTTCTGCTGTCTTTCCGGCGCGATTTATGCTTTCAATGATTGGAAAGACCTTGAAAGCGACAAACAGCATCCCGTCAAAAGCAAGAGACCGTTGGCATCGGGACGCATTTCTCCGGGCACGGGGCTTTTTATCTCGATGCTTCTGGTTTCCGGCGGGTTGATTTGGGCATTTGCACTGGATATCTGGTTTGGCTGGATTGGGACGATTTATGTCGTCTCGAATCTCGCTTACTCTTTAGGATTGAAGCACGTCGTCATACTGGACGTTCTGGTGCTCTCCCTTGGATTTGTTCTGCGGGCTTTGGGCGGAATTGCCGTTATCTGGCGCGACATTCCGGATTTCTACTTGTCGTATTGGCTGTTGCTGTGTGCGTTTTTATTGTCCCTTTTTCTTGCGTTGGCAAAACGACGGCATGAAATTTCTCTGCTTGGAGATCAAGCCTCTTCACATCGAGCATCACTCCTTCACTATTCGACGGTTTTCATTGACCAGATGTTGGCGATACTTGCGGCAACGACACTTCTCGCCTATAGTCTCTATACCATTTCGGATGATACGCTTGAACATTATGGAACGCGAGCGCTCTTCTGGACGATTCCTTTCGTAGTCTATGGACTTTTCCGATATCTCTACTTGATTTATCACCGAGCGGAAGGGGGGGATCCGACGAAAATCCTCATCCGCGATCGTCCGATGATGATCAACGCGCTGCTTTGGGTCTTCGCCGCAGCATTAATCGTGTATTTTCTGTCCCGATAGGTGGTTCTCATGAAGAAAAAATCACTGCTATGCAGCCTTCTGCTGTTGCTCGCTTTTCTTTACATAGGATGCAAATCCGCAGTCGAGGAGGGGCAGGTCACCGGTCGCATCACGCTTGAAGGGCGCTCATCGCATGCAGGAACGACCGTTGAATTGTACGGCAGCGGTTCCGATGAACCCATCTGGCCGATTGCAGCCGCGAATTCCTGCATTGCTTTTCCGTATTCTCCCGCGGCTCATTTCGATTGGAGAATGCATCAACCGTTGTACTCGACAACAACGGATGGAGCCGGGGATTTTGCTATTTCCGGTATTCCGAATGGTGACTACATTCTATGTGCGCGACAGGATAGCTTTGGTTGGAGTTCTCCTATTTCGGTGAGTATTCAGGGAGCGGATATGTCGGTAGGAGAGGTTCTTTTATATCACGAAACCATTTTTGGCTTTGGATATATCGAGGAAGATGTTATTTGTGAACAGGAACATCATTACATTTTTGAGGGTGGTCTCCACGTCGTTGCAAATGGCGTAACACTGACAATTGAACCCGGAGCTGTGGTTCGCTTTGCTCAGGATGAAACATTGATTGTTGATGGTACCCTCATTGCGCTTGGGACACCGGAAAATTGGATTGTTTGGACATCGGATTCCGATACGATTCTGGGGTCTGATTGGAATTATATTACTTTTAGAGCCGCAGGCCAGCGGCCGCACTTCAGTTATAATCGTATCGAAGGAACATATCAGGGAATCATTTCTGCCTATGTAGGCGGTGAGTTCGACCATTGCTTTTTTCGCAGGGCGGGATCGAATTGTATGACGGTTTCGGGAAACAATATCCGGGTGACAAACAATATTTTTTACGAAATTGGCGGTACGGGAGTGACGATTAATACCGCCGAAAATCCGAAATTTAACGATAATTTGCTCTATAGTAATAGCATATATGGTATTGATGCTATTGAATGGGATGGCGGGACTATTTTCAATAATTGGTTCGAAAAGTGTGGCAGCGCCGGTTCTGATGCCAGCATCCATTTCTTGCTGAGTAATGATGTATATATTGCGCACAATGAAATACTTGACTGCAAATTCGGAATCCATCTTGGATCAAGGTGTGATGATACAAATATCATTCAGGCGAACTATATCTGGGATGTCTTTACCGGGATTTTTTTCGGCATAACGAATGATAATCTTGGACCGTCCTATCCACTGATTCAATACAACTGTATTTCAGGTCATAATATTGATAGCCCTAATGCCTATTGCCTTCATGTTAGTAGTTGCGATTGGAATGACCATGATATTCAAGCTCCCAATAACTATTGGGATCCGTTGGTACCAAATCTTATTTGGGATTATCTTGATGATCCAGACGCTGGTTGCGGTCGCGTTTACACGAATCCTGAATTATTAAGTTGTCCGGACAGCGTAGGCGTTGAATGCTAATATTTGCTCATGCAATACCTCGGTAAAGATATTCTTACAGAAGGATCCCTGCTGCACTTGAATCGGGAAGTCGCTTGGAAAAAATTGCGTTCCCGCGCAAAACAGGGTATTCGAAAAGCACAGCGAGCCGGTGTTCGTATGGTGGAAAGCCGTGACCTGAGTTTGATGGCGAAGGTTTGGTACGATCCCGAAACACTGACGGATCATTTAGACGAAGAGCAGAAACTTTTTCTTGCGTACATTGGCGAGGAACTGGTCGGAGGAATTATCGTTACTCCGGTGACGCCCAACACACTCTTTTACCATTATGGTGGAACCAGCGAACTCGGCAGAACTCATGAGGTGAATGCCTATCTCTTTTGGCACATTGTCGAAACCTACGAAGACAGTCCTTTTGAGTACCTCGATGTCGGGGTGTCTTATCGCGAAGAATTGCAGCATTATTTTCGGAAGTACTGCACGCAATCGTATCCCATCCTGTTTCATCCGCCGCCGGACGATGTACGACCGACGATTCGCATCAATCCTTTCAGTGGAGAACATCTGCACTGGGATGTGCAAACAGCTCCGCCGATTAATACGCAGCTCTTGGAGTACTTCGAAACCGAGTTCACCTTTCTTCCTTCCGGAATATTCGCTTTGCAATCGGCTTTTCGGGCGCTTGAGCTTCGTCAAGGAGCAACGATTCTCGTTAAGTCCTCCGTTGGGCTCTCAAGTTACATAGATAGTTTAAAGATATCTTTCGGAAAAGATTTTCATTTTGTCACTGACGGAAAAACACCGGATGCGGTGCTTATTTGTCACCGTTGGGGAGTTCCGGAAGAAAGTGTCGAGGAGTTTTCACAGACGGGGCTGCCGGTCATCGAAGACTGTAGGGATACATTTGACGCGGAAGTGGGCGGCGCTCGAGTTGGCAGTTTTGGGACGTATGCCGTGATTGATTTTGCTCGAGTGTTCCCGATGCAATTTGGAGCGCTTCTGCTGGGACGCTATTATGATGACAAAGAAGTCTGGGACCGTCTGCATTGTCTGGATGTAACGAAGCGCAACGTTGTGCGAGAACAACTGCTTTCGCTCTGGCCGGAACGGCACGATTTTGCGACGAAGAGAGAAGACAATTGGGCGTACTTGGAGAAGCTATTCCAACGAGTGGGAATGATGCCCGCCAATGGAAGACAGCAGCCAAAATCACCCACAGCATTTCTTCTAAAATGCCATCATCCCTATTCGGCGGAAAGAATCGCAGAACGTCTTGAATCTTTTGGCGTGTATGTTGAAAAGGATGTTAAGGAGCAAATCGTCGCTTTACCCTGCCATGCGGGACTCGACAAAGGACAGCTTGATTATATGTTTGGAGCATTCCGCGGCATGATAAATCCCTGTTACACTTATCGAAGAAAAGAAGATTCTTGAGCACATTGAAAAAGAAAACTCATTACTTAGTTACGGGAGGCGCTGGATTCATCGGATCGAATATCGTCGCCGAACTCGTTGAACGTGGAGAAAGAGTCACGGTCTTCGACAATTTCGCCACAGGAAAGCGGCAAAATTTAACGCCGTTTCTCTCTGCGATAACGCTCTTTGAAGGAGATGTCCGCAGTTACCATCAGGTGCGCGAAGCGGTGGAAGGAGTCGATTACATCCTGCATCAGGCCGCATTGCCGTCCGTACCGCGTTCCGTGCGCGACCCCATTACATCCAATCAGGTGAATGTAGATGGAACCTTAAATTTACTGATGGCTGCGAGAGATACCAAGGTAAAACGGTTTGTGTTTGCGTCTTCGTCCTCGGTTTATGGAGACAGTCCGACGCTACCGAAAATGGAAGACATGCCTACCAATCCACTTTCTCCTTACGCGATTTCGAAATTGGCTGGGGAAGAGTATGGTCGTGTGTTTACCCAGATCTACGGTTTTCAAGTCGTTGCTCTTCGCTATTTCAATGTCTTCGGTCCGCGGCAGGACCCGACGTCTCAATATTCCGCAGTCATTCCCCGTTTTATCACAGCGCTGAAAGCAGGAGATTCGCCGGTTATCTACGGAGACGGTCAACAATCCCGCGACTTCACGTTTGTCTCGAATAATGTTGAAGCGAACCTACTCGCCTGTCGCGCGAAGAACGTCGCCGGGCAGGCGTTTAATATCGCTTGCGGAGAGCGTTTCTCTTTGCTTGATCTTTTGCGAGAATTGCAGGCGATTCTTGGGACAAAAATTCAGCCGAGATTC
>CAZADO010000284.1:0-3409 GCA_964483885.1 uncultured Alphaproteobacteria bacterium
CTCCACAATTAAAAGAGGATCAGGTGGATTACATTTGCGATACACTTATAAAGATTGTGCGCAAAACGAAGCCCGTCCACATATCACCGACTGTCCGTCCTCAAAAGATTTCAGAGAAAGTGAAGACACCGCTAACGGTGGATTCATAATATCCGAAGGAGTTCCTTCATGGCCGAAACACTCGGCAGTTTAGTCGATAAACTCGCTATTTGCGATCTGAAAATCTGGCACTGCCATGAAAAGCTTTTCAGTGAAGAGGCGAGTGAATCATCCGCTCCACAGCAGCGCGAGCTTGCTACGAAGAGTCTCTCGCTTCAGACTCAACGAGAGCGATTAATCGACGAAATCAACCAGTGGATTGCGACAGCGATTTCACAGCCGCAGGCGACTGTTCTGGCCGATCCAAAGAACAAGCTCTACGGTCGCTTTCGGAGGCCATGAGTATGCTTCAATGCTTATCCTTCAATACCTTTCCGCGCCGCTGGTATGACGCTTACCGTAAGAACTGGAAAAGAGAAGTCGCTTTTTCGCCGGGAGAACTTTCTTTTCTTACATCTTCGGTAAAACACAATCGTCCGCTCCTCTTTGTCGCGTATAATGAAAAACTCTTGGGACATGCCGCGTGCAAAGCATCGATACATGCAGATGAAGCCCATTGTCAGTTTCGCATCCTACCGTCCTTCGCTCATCGTGGTGTCGAAACTTTTCTTCTTTCGAATCTTTTCGATATCGCTATCTTAGAAGGCTGGACACATCTGCTAATTTCAAATTTGCTAACAGCAACTCCAACTCCGGATTTCTTTTTGAATTCCGGCGCAAGCTTCACGCATGACGAAAAACTCATCTCGTTGCAAGTTCCCAACAGAACTTCTCGCCGGGAGACAATCGGAAGCTTCATTGACGAATTGATTGTGGTCAATACTCAGATGTGGCATGTCCAGGAATGCCTGTACGAACCGGACACACTCGATGCCATGAGCAAAAAAGAAATGCTTCATCTCCTTCATCGAGGCACGTGGCTCAACATTATTCGGAATCGAGCGATGGATAATCTTGACACCGCTCTTCGCCGACTGCTGTTGCCGGTCGTGATGCATCAGGAAACAGAAGACATCGCTTTAAACGAATTACTTAAGCGTTCGGAAGTTTTGTCTCAGGAGTTTATCGGCGCCAACGATTCAATGGAAGTCCATGCTTAAAACTCTCGACACAGACGGCTGGAAGCAAATGGCCGAGGAAGGTTTTCCAGCTTTGCAGGACCTCATCGATTCCGCCGAACCCGGCGGAATTATTGTCATGCAGAGCGCAGGATTGGGAGACAGCCTGCATGTTTCCGTTGTGATTCATCAGCTTCGAAGAAACAATCCCAATCGATGGATTGGCTGGGCGACCGGACAAGCGTATCTGTCTCTCCATCACCGAAATCCTCATGCCAACAAAGTCGTCGGTTTGCCGAAACCTCCGATTGCTCCGGGCGATCCAGCAGGCGTCGCTGTTCGCACCACATGGCTCCAGTATATTCGAGAGCGTAGACCTGATTTGCTTGTCGTTGCTCCTTCTTGGGTGATCGACTACGACGCTCACCAAAATGGAGATATGATTTTGGGAGCGAATGATTATGCAAGCATGTTCTTCAAAGCGTCCGGCGTTAATATCGATCCGGACATTCGCTGTCCGATAGTGGAAATTCCTCCCGAATTGCAGAGTTGGGCGAAACGCTGGGTGCACGCGCATGGAAAACCTCTTGTCGGTTTCTCGCCTCTTTCTTTTTCTCAAACCATTACTCTCGAACGTCAAATCTTCATTGATTTTATCGATAGACTCTCACAAGAGAATCTTAAGGTCGTTTATCTTGGCGGGCCTGATGAACCCAGGCTGGACGCGATTGATGCGCGCGGATTGCCATTTGATCGAACCGCGGCGCTGCTTCAGGAACTGGATGTTTTCGTCGGCTGTAGTTCGGGTAATTTATCTTTAGCGTTGACCAATCCGACTCTTCCTATTGTGGCGGTGGGAACTCCTTACAAAGCGGCTCCCGCCAGTTGCGACTATTTTAATCCTTGCATTGAAGTCGCCACATACGAGGATGCCGCTGAAGAAGTGTTGCGGCTATTTCACTCGAAGAACCTTGAAAAAAGCGACATGCGAAATTATGGGTAAAGTTTTTATCGGATTAAGCGGCGGCGCGGAAGACGTTCTCCACATGACGTTTGTTGTTCATCAATTGATGATGGAGACTCCCGACGCCGAAATCACATGGGCCATCAGCAGCGCTTATAAACATCTGCTTCAGAACAATCCTGATGTACATCGTATTATTTCCGTTCAGGGAAATTGGCGTACGGAAGGCTTGCAACAGATTCACGCTCTCTGTCATTCCGAGAACTACGACAGACGAATTCTCTTCCATGATCCTCCTCCCGACTCTACCACACCGAAAGAGCACAAGAGTCGATTGGACTTTCTTCTTCGAACAGCGGGCGTCCAAAGCTGGCTTCCTCGCAGACCTGTTGTTATTGTGCAGGAGGCTGACCTGCATGTCGCCTCCGAGTTTATCAAACAGCACAAGCTCCATGAACGCAATCAGCGCATTATCGCTCTGGAAATCCAACCGGATATTCTCCCCGCTCCGTGGAGCGAAGAGCAATATAGTTATCTAACGGAATTGCTCCTATCGCGATTAGAAGTGCAAATCCTTCTATGCAGAGGAGCAGGACACGAATCCAGTCTCCAATTGCAGCATCCCCAAATCATCGATGCGCGCACACTCTCCCTGCATCAGACGGTCGCGCTTTTAAGCCAGACTGCTGAAATGGTTATCGGCGCGCGCGGAGGATTGACATTACTTGCCTTGGCCGCCGGAAACACCAGCTCGAAAATTGATTTGGTAGCCCCTCACTACTACCGTTCAAAAGATTCTCTCGCCGCCTGCGAATACGACAGACAAGCCAAACTCTGTTTTTCATCCTCTGCAGAAGAAATTTATGACATTATTTTAGAACAGATGGAGAAAAACCAACGCTCGCCGCTCCGTCGTCTTCGAAAACATGAGGTCATTCCCATGAATATCCTTGCTGACAGCGATTACTTCGATCCTGTAAGAGATCCATTGATTTCTGTTCTGCTCCTTGTGCGCGACAATGAAAATGAGCTCGAAGGATGTCTCGAAAATATTTTCTCGCAGGAGATTGATGGAGACATCGAGGTCATCATTCTCGACTCCGGCTCGAAACAGAACGAAACTACGCTTATCAGACGTTTGGAGAAAAAATACCGCCGTCTTCGCTATATTCGTTCCGCGCTCGAAAGCCGCTACGCCACACTCAACCGCGGCATCAAACCTGCACGCGGACACTATCTTTTCCAGATGGATCCCCGCAATCGCCTTCGACCAGGTGTGCTCTCGCGC
>CAZADO010000285.1:0-2570 GCA_964483885.1 uncultured Alphaproteobacteria bacterium
GACGCAAATTCTTCTGCATCATCACCGGGATCAATAATCGGGATTTCAATTGTGGCTTTGGGTTTATAGGCGTAAGTAACCACCAGTTTAGGAGCAGCTGTTTCTTCGCCATCGAATGATTCGAATTCCCTGTTTATATCCTCTGTCTGGGAAGTGTCTCCATGGAGGACTATCATTAAATTATTTCCGGCTTCCCATCCTTCAAGTCCGATGATTTCATTGATTATAGCGCTCAGATCAGGTGTCTGTTCCGCCGGACCATGATCGTCTTCGGCCACTGAGGCAGGGGGCGACCATTCCACTGTCGCGGTCGTTGCGGGGTGACTGGAAACACCGAACGGGTCCGAAGTGAACGGTGCGGCCACCGCGGCTTCACCGGCCCCGTATATTTCAACAGTTATATCAGCATCCGTTGTACCCGGCACCACAGCGTCAACTTCAAACTGAACGTATGCGTTCTCAATGACTGCTCCTGCCGGGATCTGCACATCCCTGAAGATCAATCCCACATAGGTTGGTTCATGATCAAATACTATTTCGAGGTCAGAACTGGTGATATCCATGTCACCAACTACACTCCCCCCGATAGTAGAGGCAAATTCTTCTGCGTCATCACCGGAATCTATAATGGGGACTTTAATAGTGAATGAAGGGGTATAATCGTAGGTAACCACCAGCTGCGGGGCAGCTGTTGGTTCGCCATCGAATGACTCGAATTCCCTGTTTATATCCTCAGTCTGAGTTGTGTCTCCCACGATGACCATCATAATATTATTTCCGGGGGCCCATCCTTCAAGCCCGATAATTTCAGTGATAATAGCGCTCAGATCAGGCGTCTGTTCCGCTTCACCATGATCGTCTTCGGCCACAGAGGCGGGTGGCGACCAGGACACGGTTGCGGCTGTTTTGGGGTGACTGGAAACAGCGAAAGGTTCCGAGGCGAAAGGTGCGGCCACCGCTGCTTCATTAGCCCCGTATATCTCAACAGTTACAGCAGAATCCGTTGTACCCGGCACCACAGCGTCAACTTCAAACTGAATGTACGCATTGGTTATGATGGCACCTGCCGGAATCTGCACATCCCTGAAGATCATTCCAACATAGGTTGGTTCATGATCAAATGTTATTTCGAGGTCAGAACTGGTGGGATCAGTGTCTCCAACTACCGATCCTCCAACATCTGATGCGAATTCTTCCACATCATCGCCGGAATCGCTTACCCGGACCTTGATGGTGGTCTGAGATGATGCGAAAAGCGTAAAAATAACGCTGAACGCAAAAATCATGGTTAATCGATTGAAAATCTCTCTTTTCATAATTGGGGTTTTAAGGAATAATTAAAATTGTATAATCATGTGAAAGTAAAGATATGAAATAATTTAAATAATAGATATCAGTATTTATATTATAGATGATAAAACCTCTTCATATATTGTTACACTGTACCTGACGCGTAAATCTTCGATCCAGTTCTTCATTTCAACACTATCTGATCCTTCATTTGACCATAACTTTTTCCCGGTAATCTCCAGCAGCATCATGGCATCCCTGTACTCCTGGAACTGAAACCGGAACTCCGGGTATTTTTCCTCCAGTTTATAATTCTCATATTGGATCAGCCTGGCTGATACGAATTTCTGATACAGCGAGAAAATGTATTCCTTGATCGGAAGATCCCTCTCTTCAGTTGAAAAGGATCCCATAAAATCGATCAGTTCATTTTGATATACACTTATGCTGTCCAGAGAAAAGAGCGGCTCGTTGAAAGAGTGGTCCGCCGGCGCTACCCAGTTTCCCCTGTATACCCTTTCATCGGCAAGCCTGTAAATGGTATCAAGAGCACCCGGATTCTCTTTGAAGTTCCAGTACTTCTTCAGTTTTTCAACAAAAGAATCTTCTATCATCTGTGCTCTTGCATCTTTCGCCTTGATGATCAGATCAATTATTTCCTGCTCAGTCCTGGTCTCACCCGTTCTTTCACGCTTTTCATCAAGCCTGATTATATGATACCCGTAGCTGGATCTCACCGGCAAAGAGATCTCCCCGGGTTTCATGCTGTATACAGCTTCCTCGAAAGGGTATTCCGTTTGAAAAGCGGTAAAAAATCCTGTATTCCTCGGATTTCCCAGGGTCATGGGGTCATCCGCACAGGATTTGGCCACCTCTTCCAGAGATTCCCCGGCCATGATAAGGTTACCTAAACTAATGGCGGTGTCATAGGCCTTCAGGGTGTCTTCAGGACCGGAACCGTTTTCCAGTTTCACAAGGATATGAGTTGCATTCACTTCGTAATTCAGTCGTTCCAGGGATACCCCGGCAAGTTCGGCTGCTTTCTCTTTATCAATAAGATAAGGAGCTGCAAGCACCATCCTGTACTCAGCCAGTTCATTAATGAAGTTGACATTTTTATTCACCTGCTCCTCCCTTGCCTGTGCAAGTTTTAACTGGAAATCGATAAATAAATCCAGGTATTCCATGATATTCTGCCTGTTGTATTCCTCTCCTGTTTGCCTGAAGTGAAAAAGGAATTCATCCCTGGTAATTTCCCGGTCATGCACTTTCATCAAGAT
>CAZADO010000286.1:0-14603 GCA_964483885.1 uncultured Alphaproteobacteria bacterium
ACAACGGATTCGACGGGAACAACCACGACGTCCATCAAAGCCTATCTCCAGAATGCTTATAGCAATTGGCCAATTCCGCCGTCGTTTGTGCTTTTTGTCGGTGATGTTGATATCATCCCCGGCTGGACAGGAAGCGGTGAAGGCAATCCCTATACGGATTTGAATTATTCGATGCTCGAAGGCTCGGATTACAAAGCGGATGTGGACCTTGGACGGTGGTCGGTGGCGAATTTGACCGACCTGACGAATATCATCACGAAGTCGATGGAATATGAGCAGGTTGGTTGGACCGGCAATGATACATGGGAGAAATATTGTGTCTTTATGGCTTCCGAGGATAATTACTCGGTTTCTGAGGGAACGCATAATTTCGTTATCACCAATTATCTCGGACCTGACGGCTACAGTTATGATCGCTTGTATTCCCACACCTACAGCGCGACAACACAGCAGGTGCGGGATGCTCACAATGCCGGACGTTCGCTGTCGATTTATTCCGGTCATGGAGCCACCACATACTGGGCAGATGGCCCGGTTTTTTACCAGAGTGATGTGAATAACCTTACCAATACGGTTTATCCTTTCGTGCAAAGCTATGCGTGTGTAACCGGGACATTTTCTTCAGCCGAGTGTTTCACGGAAACGTGGATTCGCGCGACTCATGGCGCTATCGGTATCATGGGTTCATCGGTGAATTCGTACTGGACAGAAGATGATATTCTCGAGAAGCGAGTCATGGAGGGCTTCTGCGCGAATCGAACTGCCGGTGATGAAAATCAGACGTGGATCGGCGGGATGATGAACTATGGAAAACTGCGCTTTTTTGAATACTTTGGCGATGATGCGACTACGCGTCGCTATTTCGAAATGTACAATATTATGGGGGATGCTTCAATTGATTTGTGGACAGCGGTTCCTGTCGCTATCGGTGTGACGCATGATGCCGCGCTTTTTGTTGGCACGACGAGTTTCGATGTAACGGTCAGCAGCATCAGCGACTGGGCGCTCGTATGTGTGCACGATGAGAACGGCGAGATTTATTCATCGCAGTATCTTTTTGCTGACGGCACGGCAACAATGGATTTAGGAGTCGGCGCTTCAACACCGGGCACACTGCACATTACCGTCACCGGACACGACTGCGATCCGTATCAAAGCACGGTGCCGATTACGGTACAGAGCGGGCCATATATTGTTATAGCGGATGTGGATGTTGATGATACCGCCGGTGGGAATGGCGATGGTCTGGCAGATTTCGGCGAAACTTTGGATATCACTCTGACCGAAGAGAATATCGGGAGCGTCGATGCAACGGACGTGACAGTCGATATTACTACCACGGATGCTTATCTGACGATTACCGACGACTCCGAGTATTATGGAACGATTGAAGCGAGTCAGCAGGTAGCTATGCCGAACGGTTTTGAAGCGACTGTGTCCACTGACGTTCCGGACGGTCATGTGATGAATGTCAGCGTAACCGCATCGGATGGTTCGCGGGACGAATGGAATGATGCGTTCACGATCACGGCTCACGCACCGGCGTTGACGATTTCATCTTCGCTGGTGAATGATGCCACCGGTAACAACAACGGCGCAATGGATGCGGGCGAAACGGTTACATTGACACTGACACTCTATAATGACGGTTCATCCGACGCCAGCTCTCTTGTCGGGACGTTGACAACGGATCATGACGATTTGAATATCACACAGAGCACCGGCACACTGGCGCTGCTTGACGCCGGAAATTCCGGTGATTTGACGGCGTTCACGGTTGTCGTGCAGCCGACGGCTCCGGGAATGGATCGCGCGTTCTTCTATCTTGAAGTGGCAATGGACGGCGGACGTACGGAGTTTGTGCTGCTTGAATTGCCTATTGGTGGTTTCTATGACACGATAGAAAATGGCGCAGGCAGTTGGACGCATCAGGAAAACCAAAGCGGCTGGACGGATCAATGGCATATTTCCACGGAAGATTATCAGTCGCCAACACACGCATGGAAGTGCGGTGACACGAGCACTGGCGATTACGCAGGTCATGTGGACGCTGTACTGATCACGCCGACCATTAATCTTTCCGGACATGCTGAGCTGCGGTTCTGGCACTGGATAGAAGCGGAGGTTTCCAGCTACTATCCGGATTCAGCGTACGATGCAGGCATCATTGAGATTTCCGAAGACGGCAGCCCTTGGGAACAGCTAACCCCTGCTGGCGGCTATAACAAGGTCACACGCTGCACAGCCGGAGGCAGTAATCCCTACACCGGGCCGTTTACGTGTGCGACACCGTGTTTCAGCGGCGATATTTCCTGGAGTGAAGTGGTGTGCGATTTGGGGGCTTATGCGGGCGATGTGCAGATTCGATTCCATTTTGGCAGTGACGACGGCGGCGGTGCGGAAGGCTGGTATATTGACGATGTGCGCGTTATTCTTTTAGTCGGGAACAATCCTCCGCAGAATTTGCAGGCAGAGCTTATCGGCTCAACGACGCATTTAAGCTGGGAATCACCCGCATCCGGCGCATCGCTTGGCTCTCTCGAAAGCTACAACATCTATCGCAATGGCAGCAAGATTGACTCGATGGTGCAGGCACTAACCTATGAAGATGATATGTCCGGTTTGCCCTACACGACCTATACCTATGAAGTATCGGCGCAGTATTCCGACGGTGAATCGTCGAAGTCGAACAGTGCGCAGGTGCTTTGGGATGACCAGCCGGATCCTGTCACGGATTTGACGGCAATTCGTTCGGGCGATGATGTGATTTTGGACTGGACGCCGACGGATGCGGAAGAATATCATGTGTATATTTCGGATACACCTGATACGTTTGTGGGACCTCCCACCGTTGTATCTGCTCCGCCGTATACGATTGTAGGCGAAGCATTAAATTACGATAAGCACTTTTATCAGGTGATGTCGGTAAAGAATTAGCTCTTACCATTGCGGCTCTGGAGAGCCACAACGGCGATGAAAGATGCATGAACAATAGGCGGCCCTGGGAAGGATTTTCTGGGGCTGCTTTTTTATTCAAAATGATACCACACGCGGGAGCGTGTGGTCTGGTGAAGAATGGCGCGAGGGGTGGGGGCACCCACTCGCGGCGAATTTTTTGGCGCAGTTTTAAGGAGACCCCCCTTACATCCCCCCGCAGGCGGCGGGAAATTCCTCGCTGGATAGAACATGAATGATAAGAAGCGACTGTTGAAAGAAAATCTGCCAAAGCTTTATGAGTTGATGGATCCATGCCGGTTGTGTCCGAGGAACTGCATGGCGAAGCGGCGGCATGGAGAACTCGGTCAATGCGGGATTGGAGACGAACTGGTTGTGTCATCCATCGGGCTTCATCATGGAGAGGAATTTCCGATATCGGGTGTCCGGGGTTCGGGGACGGTTTTCTTGGCTGGGTGCAACCTGCATTGTATTTTCTGCCAGAATGCCGATATCAGTCAGATGCGGATGGGAGAACCTGTGTCAGCAGACAAGCTTGCTCATGCGATGGTGCATCTTCAAAAATCCGGTGCGCATAATATCAATTGGGTCTCCCCCACTCATGTCATTCCGATGCTTGCAGAGGCTTTGCTCATCGCGTGGGAAGAAGGATTGCAGATTCCACTCGTGTATAATTCGGGCGGATATGATTCGCTGGAGGTGCTGGAGCTACTGGACGGTATTGTGGATATTTACATGCCCGATATGAAATATGGCGACAACGAAACCGCCAAGCGTTTGTCGGGTATCGACGATTATCCCAACCATAATCAGGCGGCTGTGCGCGAAATGTATCGGCAAGTGGGCCCGCTCGTGTGTGATGAACAGGGTATTGCTCTGAGAGGACTTTTGGTACGGCATCTTGTTCTCCCCAAGAATTTAGCCGGAAGCGAGCGGATTTTTGCTTTTTTGGATGAGGAATTGCTGGGAATGGTGGATGTTAATGTGATGGCGCAATATCATCCCTGCTTTCGGGCGGATGAAGTTCCTGAACTTCGAAGGCGGCTGGAATCGGTGGAATTCCGGGAGGCTGTGGGTATGGCGCGAAGAAGGGAAAGTATCCGAATTGTGGATTGAATTGCATAGACTTCGCTTTGTCACTTGCTATATCTAATCATAGAACTATAGTACATATACGACAACATTCTAACTATTTAATATATCTTGGGTTATATCTTATATTGATGTTCTCGAAAATTTTTAGAAATTTCAAGTATTGCTTGACTTTAGTTCTTGGGCTGTGTAGATTAAACTTAGCGTAAGAGACAAGCGCTCGAAACTTAAGCCCTCGAAACTTCCATTTATAGTTGTATTTAGGGCAGAAACCCACCTAAGATCCCCGGGTGGGTTTTCTTTTGTGCTTAGGTAGTTGCTTGTACAGTTGCCTTTTTATCGGTCATTTTGTATATTTATTGCTTAGGCAAATTATGCTTTTTCAAAGAAATGCTTTTTGACTGTTAAACTCGATGACAGGAGAGAAATGGCGAACATTATTCACAATGTTCTGATTGTTGGTTCGGGGCCTGCGGGACTCACCGCTGCGATTTACGCCGCTCGGGCGAATCTTTCACCGGTTGTTATCGAAGGAATGGTACCGGGCGGACAATTAATGATTACTACAGACGTCGAAAATTATCCGGGTTTCCCTGAGGGAGTCACGGGACCGGAATTGATGGAGCTTTTTCATAAACAGGCTGAACGTTTCGGCACTACGTTCATAGCGGATGAAATTTCGAAGGTGGATTTGTCATCGAGGCCATTCACCGTGACGACGAGCGACGGGACGAATTATCAAACGAAAACGCTGATTATCGCAACGGGCGCTTCCGCGAAATGGCTGAATTTGGAATCGGAAAAGAAGCTGCAGGGCAAGGGCGTGTCTGCTTGCGCCACTTGCGACGGCTTTTTCTTCCGTGATAAGGATGTGGTTGTGGTCGGCGGCGGCGATACCGCGATGGAAGAAGCGACGTTTCTAACGCGATTTGCCAGCAAGGTGACGTTGGTTCACCGCCGGGATGCGCTGCGCGCTTCCAAATATATGCAGGATAAATTGCTGAGCAATCCGAAAATCGAGGTGGCGTGGAATTCGGTTATTACGGAAGTTTTGCATGACGGCAATTGGGAGAAAGTTACTGGCGTACGTTTGAAAGATGTAAAATCGGGCAAGGAAAGGGATCTTGCGTGCGACGGTTTGTTTTTAGCGATTGGACATGATCCAAATACAAAAGTCTTTCGTGATATTCTTTCCACAGACAACGTCGGCTATCTGATTGGCAAAGCCGGGACGTCTGAAACCGAGATACCGGGTGTTTTTGTGGCGGGAGATGCACAGGATCATCGTTACCGTCAGGCAGTGACGGCTGCCGGTTCCGGTTGTATGGCGGCGATTGATGCAGAACGGTTCTTGGAGGCCGAGGGTGGCCACTGAGACCGATTTTGATGTCGTGATCTTAGGCGGCGGGCCTGCCGGATATGTCGCAGCGATCCGCGCGGCGCAGTTGAAATTGAAAGCGGCTGTTGTCGAGCCTGAAAGATTAGGCGGCGTCTGCCTGAACTGGGGCTGCATTCCCACGAAAGCTCTTCTGAAATCTGCTGAAGCATACCGCGAAACTCGGCAATTCAAGCGACTCGGACTTGATGTTGACGTCAAGGGGTTTGATTTTGCGAGCATCATAAAGCGCAGCCGTCAAATAGCTGACCGCAGCAGTGCCGGTGTCGAGTTGCTGATGAAAAAGCACGACATCGCTACGTTTCAGGGTCGAGGACGTGTTGTATCACCGCATGAAATAGAAATCTCGAATTCGGATGGCGCGCGTTCAACTAAAACAACGCGGCATATTATTGTTGCAACCGGTGGTTATCCGAAAGCGCTACCGGGCGCGGCGTTCGATGGTGAACGTATTTTATCTTCCAAAGAAGCGATGAACCTTCCTTCCCTGCCAAAGAGTCTGGTGATTATCGGCGCGGGAGCAATTGGAGTGGAATTCGCGTACTTCTATGCGGCGCTTGGAACGAAAGTGACGCTTATTGAAATGCTGGAACAGGTGCTACCGCTGGAAGACGCTGACATCGCGGAAACGCTGGAGAAATCACTTCTGAAGCTGGGCATTGTTGTTCACACGAGTACCTCTGTAATGTCTTTGAAAAGCCACGCTGACGGAGTTACGGTAACGGCGGAAGGCCCAAAGGGAAGTGTGACGGTTCAAAGTGACGCGGCGCTTGTTGCGATTGGTGTTGGCGGCAATATTAAAAATCTCGGACTTGAAGAAGCTGGTGTCAAGATTGACAAAGGCTTCATCAATGTGGATAAGAAATATCAAACGAATGTACCCGGAATTTGGGCGGTGGGAGATGTTATCGGGCCGCCGCTTTTAGCGCATGTCGCATCGCGCGAAGCGATTGTGTGTATCGAAGAAATTGCGGGGCTGAATCCTCCTCCAGTGGACTACGAAGCGATTCCCGCGTGCACCTATTGCCATCCGCAAGTCGCGTCTGTGGGTTTGACGGAAAAACAGTGCCGCGACAAAGAACTTGATGTGAAAATCGGTAAATTTCCTTTTGTCGCTTCGGGAAAGGCGCGTGCGGCGGGTGATATCGAAGGCTTCGTGAAAGTGATTCTCGACGCGAAAAATAACCGACTTCTTGGTGCTCATATGATTGGCGGAGGCGTGACGGAACTTGTGGCGGAATTGACGTTAGCTCGCACGATGGGCGCTACAGGAAATGATATTCTTCGCACCCTCCACCCTCACCCGACACTGAGCGAAGCGGTGATGGAAGCGACGGCGGATGCGATGGGTGAGGCGATACATATGTAACATTCCGGACAGATCAGGGGATCTGCCTCGGCGGGGTTCTTCTAACTGAGCAATTATGACGATTAAAATTTTTATAACCGGCGGGACGTTTGACAAAGAGTATAACGAACTCGAAGGGAAACTCTTTTTCAAAGATACGCACCTGCATGAAATGCTTGCGCGAGGTCGCTGCAGACTTAAAATCGACATGCGTACGTTGATGATGGTCGATAGCTGCGATATGACGGACGCTGACAGGAAAATTATTCTGTCGAACTGCAAGAAAACGCCTGAGGATAGAATTTTGATTACTCATGGCACGGATAGAATGGTCGAGACCGCGAAGATTCTCGCACGTTCTATCAAAGACAAGACGATTGTTTTGACCGGGGCGATGATACCGTTTCGGTTCGGCAGTTCTGATGGCTTATTTAATTTAGGAAGTTCTTTGGCGTTTGTTCAGACGCTGCCGCATGGAGTTTACGTTTCGATGAACGGTCGGTATTTTCGCTGGGATAATGTCCGGAAAAACCGGCAGATTGGCGAATTCGAGGAAATCAAATAGTACGCGAAGGGTGAGGGCACCCATTCGCGGCGATATTGCTTAAAAGAAAATTGGAGAACACTATGGCAACTGTTGCAGACAAAAAAGCTGATCTGGCTGGACCCGGTATCGGCAATTATGAAGATTTGGAGAAAATTCTCCCGCAAAACTATCGCTCTTTGCTGACTCCGAAGGAAACGCAGTTAGCGATTACCGCTGTGAAGAATTACATCGAAGAAGGGCTTTGCAAAGAGCTTAATCTAATCCGCGTTCAGGTTCCTTTGATTGTGGATGTAACCAGCGGCGTCAACGATTATCTGGATCGTGACGGCTCGCGTTCTCCCATTCAGTTCCACATTTCAAATGACCACGGCAAGAATCCGATAGACGCTCAGGTGGTGCAAGCCGCGACGAAGTGGAAGCGCGTCGCTTTAGAGCAATTCGGAATGAAACCGGGTGAAGGTTTATATACCGATATGCATGCCGTTCGGAAAGATTATTTCCTTGACCATGACCACAGCGCGTATGTGGATCAGTGGGACTGGGAGATGGTCATCACTGAGAAAGATCGGAACCTGCAATTTCTGACGAATGTCGTGAAGAAGATATGGAAAATTCTTAAGGGCGCTGAGCTGCATGCACAGGAACTGTTTCCTCAATTGAAGACGGACAAGTATCCGAGTCTTCCCAATGAGCTTAAATTTCTCCATGCGGAAGAGATTCTTGAACGCTTTCCTGATTTACCGCGGAAGCAGCGCGAAACGGCGATTCTTCAGGAATATCCTGCTGTCTTTATCTATGGAATCGGTTGGACGCTTGACGACGGCTACCCGCATGAAATGCGAGCGGCGGACTACGATGACTGGGTTACCGAAACAACCTCTGCCAGCGGTAAACCGATGCACGGATTAAATGGAGACATCCTTGTCTGGAATCACGTGACGCAACGCCGCCACGAGTTGACGTCTATGGGAGTTCGGGTCAATCCTGAAACGCTCAAACAGCAACTTGAGATTACCGGTCAGCAGGATTTCCTCAAGCTGCCTTATCATCGAGCGATTATCAATGGCGACATTCCTCTGAGTATCGGCGGCGGAATTGGCCAATCACGCACCTACATGCTGCTGCTCAAGCAAGCCCATCTTGGCGAAGTCAGCGTCACCGTGTGGCCTAAAATCCTCAAGGATATGTGCGCGAAGAAAAATATCTTTGTCTTGGAATAGGCAAAGAAACGCTCACTTTTATAACGTGTGACCGTGATTCGCTCACCGATATAGAGTCGGCATAAAATACTCGCTTTAGTCACTCAAAACAGGAGGATGGATTATCATGTCAACCCTTCTTCGCTATTTTGCATTTCTGACTGTTAGCATCCTGCTTTTCGCGGGATTCGGCTGCACTCAGAAAAAGGTCGATGACGGTAAAATTCCGATTACGACATCTTCGAAGGAAGCCCGCGAGCTCTATCTTCGAGCAAGAGACCTTCAAGACAAATTCCTGTTTCAGGAATCTCGGAGTGTCCTCGAGCAGGCTATCGCTTTGGATGCGAATTTTGCATTGGCTTACCGGGATTTGGCTTTCGCTCAACCCAGCGCCAAGGGTTTCTTTGAAAAATTCAACAAAGCTCGCGAGTTAGTGGACAAAGTGTCCGAAGGCGAGCGGTTGTGGATTCTTGGCAATGAAGCAGGCATCAATGGTGATCCAATCAAGCAGGAAATGTATTTCCGGCAAATGGTTGAAAAATACCCGAAAGACGAGCGAGCGTACAATATGATGGGCGTCTTTTATTTCGGCCAACAAGAGTATGCCAAAGCGATTGTGGAGTTTCGGAAGGCAACGGAGATTGCTCCGGACTTCTCGCCGCCTTACAATATGCTGGGTTACGCCAATCGCACTCTCGAAAACTATGGTGAAGCCGAAGCGGCGTTTCAGAAGTACATCAAATTGAATCCCGTCGATCCCAACCCTTATGATTCTTACGCTGAATTGCTGCTCAAAATGGGTCGATTCGAGGAGTCCATCGAGCAATATAATAAGGCGTTGATGGTCAAGCCGGATTTCGTACCATCGAATGGAGGAATTGCGGCAAATCTGACCTATCAGGGGAAATACGACGACGCACGGAAGCAGCTTGAAAAGTTCTATGAAATCGCCAAAGATGATGGACAGCGCCGTACAGCTCTGTTCAACATGGCCATGACGTATATTGATGAAGGGAAATATGACAACGCTCTGGAAACGATCAAAGAGCAATACGCTCTGGCGGAGAACATCAGCGATACGGCGGCGATGGCAGGCGATCTGGGAATCACGGCGAATATTCTATACGAACAGGGACGCTATGACGATGCCTTGGAGAAGTACAGAACGTCGTTGAGACTTATCATGGACTCTCAGCTTTCCAGTGAAATCAAGGCGAATGCCAAGCGCAATTTTCTCTACAACGAAACTCGCATTACCATTAAGAAAGGCGATTTGAAAGCGGCAGAAGCCATGAGCAAAGCTCACCTCAGGCAGACAACTGAAGCCGAAAATCTGAATCAAATTCGTCTATCACATGAATTAGCCGGCATGCTCGCGCTCGAACAGAAGGATTATACAAAAGCCCTGGAAGAATTTCAACAGAGCAATCAACAGAATCCGTATAATCTGTATCGTATAGGGCTGGCTTTTCAAGGATTGAAAAACGACCAGAAAGCTGAGGAATACTTCAAAAAGGCTGCTGACTTTCATTCTCTTCTGGGTATGAATTATGCTTTCGTTCGAACGAAAGCTGAAAAGATGTTGGGCGGGAAGTAGGTTAAGTGAAGCAGAAACGCGAGGGGTGAGGGCACCCACTCGCGGTAACGTTCAATTCCGGCCGGGTTACCATTTGACTCAGTGGTAAAGCAAATGTCGAGAATCTGCTTCAACGGAGAGGTAGATTGTAGCTGAATTCATAAACCCGGCTCGGCGAAGAATAAGGAGCAGAAAAACACGTATGGCAAAGAACATTACGCCTCGTCAGGAGGATTATTCACAGTGGTATGTCGATGTGGTTCGCGAGGCAAAATTAGCAGACTACTCGCCTGTTAAAGGCTGCATGGTGATTCGTCCGAACGGTTATGCCATTTGGGAGAAAATGCAGCAAGCTCTCGACAACATGTTCAAAGAGACGGGTCATGTCAACGCGTATTTCCCTCTCTTTATTCCCCAGAGCTTCTTAGAAAAAGAAGCTGAACATGTCAAAGGATTTGCGCTGGAGTGCGCGTTGGTGACGCACAGCGGACTGGAGCGCGTCGAAGGTGAAACGAAGTTGCGCCCGACGGGAAAACTTGAAGAACCGCTGGTCGTCCGACCGACATCCGAAACGATTATCTGGGCGATGTACAAGAACTGGATTCAGAGCTATCGTGATTTGCCGCTCCTGATTAATCAATGGGCCAATATCGTGCGATGGGAGATGCGAACGCGCCTTTTCCTGCGGACGACGGAATTCCTCTGGCAGGAAGGACATACGGCGCATGCCACGGCGAAAGAAGCCGAGGACGAAACACGGAAAATGCTAGAGGTCTATCGCACATTCGCGGAAGACTATATGGCGATGCCGGTGATTCCCGGTTTGAAATCCGAAGGGCAGAAATTCCCCGGTGCGGTGCACACGTACTGCATCGAAGCGATGATGCAGGACAAGAAAGCTTTGCAAGCCGGGACTTCGCACAATCTCGGTCAAAATTTCGCCAAGGCTTTTGATGTTACCTTCCAGAACGAGCGTAATGAATTGGATTATGTGTACGCGACATCGTGGGGCGTGTCAACGCGACTCATCGGAGCGCTTGTGATGACACATGGTGACGATGACGGTGTTATCGTACCGCCTAAACTTGCGACGTGGCCGGTTTTCGCCGTGCCGATTTTCAAGAAACCGGAAGAAAAGGCGCAAGTTATGAGTGTCTTAGAGCCACTACTTGCCGACCTAAAAAAAGCTGGTATTGGCTCCCGACTCGATGCTCGCGACCAGATGACTCCCGGTTTCAAATTCGCCGAAGGTGAGCTGCAAGGTTATCCTCTGCGTCTCGAAATCGGTCCGAAGGATATTGCGAAGCAACAGGTCGTTTTGACCAAACGTCCGAATCGAGAGAAGCTGTTTGTTCCACTTAGCCGTATCATGGAGGAAGTTCCAAGAGTATTGAACTCGATTCAACAAGATCTCTTCAATCGAGCGAGGATATTCCGCGACGAACATACGGCTCCGGTGGAAACGTACGATGAATTGCGTCAGGCGATGGAAGAAGATAGAGGCTTCGCACTTTGTCATTGGGCTGGAAACCAAGAAGACGAAGAGCGAATTCAAAGTGAAACGAAAGCGACGTTACGCGTGATTCCGTTGGATGGGCCTCGCGAAGAAGGCAAGTGTATTTTGACGGGGAAACCGTCATCGCAACGTGTTGTTTTCGGGAAAGCGTATTAAAACGCGAGGGGTGAGGGCACCCACTCGCGGCGGCTTTTTAACATTCACTCGCGGCAGGAGTTTATTCAATATTCCGGGCAGATCGAGAGATCTGCCTCGGCGATAATGGTCGGCTGCAATCCGCCAGTTGGCGGACAACACCGCAACAACTGATGCTGTCATATCCACACTGCAACAGCAAACATCTCGAAAAGATACTGTAGAGACTATATGATACAATAATTGCCACTTGGAAACCATCGGAGGCCATCATGAAGAAATTTTTGCTTATCTTGACGGGAGCCGGTCTCCTGGCCATGACATCCCTATCATGGGCCGGTGATACGTATCTTGGAGTGACGCTGGGCGCTGCACGCACTATCTGGGCGCCGGACTGGAATTCGGACGGCTATTCCGACGCAGGGAACGGCGCACCGGTGTTCAGTCTTCGCGTACAATTTCCTTACAAGAAACATCTCACCATCACTCCCTTCATCAGCTACGCAACGACAAATCACACAACAAGCTATCGCGAAGGAGGGTACGACGTTTATATTATTCGCACCGAACGTACGTATTATCGCGAGATGGAGGTCGGGGCGTATCTGCATTATCATCTTCCTGTGCTAAATCGCCGAATTTATATCGGAGGGGGGCCGGAATTGCGATTTCACGAATCCGGCCGGCGCTTGAAGGAAGCATCTCATCAGATGGAAACTCACAGCGGCACATCTCCGGGCATCGCACTCGTCTGCGGATGGACGACGACCATCGGCGAAAAGTTCATCGCGTTCTTCGAACCGCAATTCGTTTTCAGTCCGGACGCAATTGACCGTCAGGAAGCCGGGTATCCGCCCGATAAATTTTCACTTCAGATGGGAATTTTGTGGAAATAAATTTAGGCCTTGATATTTTCCAAATTTTTTAACCTTGAGGGCTAAACATGGAAAAGGACTATTGCTGCGAAAGCTGCGTTGAAGAACTTGCAGCCGAAATTCTGATTGCCCGGCTTTCGGTTCCGGGTCTCGGCATTCACCCGCCGATAGAAAAGGTGTGCGAGGAATACGAAGCTCTCTTTCGAACAATTCATCGTCTCGTTCACGAAAAGTTATCCGATTCCTCCGGTTCATAGTCTACGGGAACACTCATGACTCACGAGAGAACCCCGCCCAAATCGCGAGGGTTGGTTTTAGTTTTTACCGGGAACGGCAAAGGCAAAACGACAGCGGCGTTTGGCACAGTTTTGCGTGCCGTGGCTTACGGACATCGCTGTCTTGTGGTGCAGTTCATAAAAGAACCCGATAAAAGTAAAGATCAGGACGCGCTGAAGCGTTTGCCGGGTGTTGACGTACATGCGATGGGTCGCGGTTTCGTGGGAATCATGGATGATGCATTGCCACGTGAAGAGCACATTGCCGCTGCGCGAAAAGCGCTGGAATTCGTCCATGAAAAAATGCTTTCGGGCGACTATCGATTAATCGTTTTAGATGAAGTGAACGTTGCTTTGAACTTGAAACTGCTTTCGACGGATACTGTTTTGGAACTGCTGAAAGCGCGACCGCCTGATGTTTCGCTGATATTGACCGGACGCGGAGCGCCGCATGAGATTATCAAACGCGCGGATACAGTAACTGAAATGACGGAAATCAAACATGCTTTTCAAGCGGGCATTCCCGCTTTGGAAGGCTTGGATTTTTAGATTTTTCTTATGGCAAACGAGACGAAGAAAAAGCTCACGCCTCTGAATACTCGACCTCCGGTGAGGAGGTTGAAATTCTCTATCTGGTATCTTGTCATTGCGGTACTGGGGCTGCTTGTTATTCAGAGCTTTTTAGGGAAAGAGAAAATGACGTCCGTTCCCTATTCGTCTTTCAAGCAATGGCTGGCTGAAGATAAAATCACTCGCGCGTCTGTTCAGCGGGAGAAAATTACGGGGGAAGCTCGCGTCGATACAATCGCCTCCGGTCAGACGTTTTCTTTTCAGACCATTCGAGTCGAAGATCCTGATTTGGTCAAGGAGATGCAGGAGAAAGGAATTCTTTTTGAAGGAAAGGCCGACAGTGATTGGCTCAAGAGCGTTCTTCTGGCTTGGGTTCTTCCTTTAGGAATTCTGTTTCTCATCTGGAGCCTACTTCTGAAACGCATGGGTTCGCAGGGTGGAATGATGTCCATCGGCAAATCCAAAGCGAAGATTTATATGGAAAGCGAGACCAAAATCACGTTCAACGACGTCGCCGGTTTAGATGAAGCCATCGAAGAATTGAGTGAAGTCGTCGAGTTTTTAAAGACACCTCAGAGATTCAAAGCATTAGGCGGAACGATTCCCAAAGGCGTTTTGCTCATAGGACCTCCGGGGACCGGAAAAACCCTTTTAGCTCGCGCTGTTGCCGGTGAAGCGAAAGTGCCGTTCTTCTCGCTGTCCGGTTCTGATTTCGTGGAGATGTTTGTCGGTGTCGGAGCGGCGCGCGTGCGCGATCTTTTTCAGCAAGCGTCCGCGAAAGCACCCGCGATTATCTTTATAGATGAGTTGGATGCGCTGGGAAAATCGCGCGGGATGAATCCGTTCGGTGGACATGACGAACGCGAGCAAACGTTGAATCAACTCCTTGTCGAGATGGACGGTTTTGATCCCAACGTCGGCGTGATTCTAATGGCGGCGACGAACCGTCCGGAGACTCTCGATTTGGCTCTGCTACGTCCGGGAAGATTCGACCGGCAGATTGTGGCGGATCGTCCGGATATTGTCGGCAGGGAAGCGATTTTAAACGTACATATGCGCGGAAAGAAAGTTTCTCCCGATGTCAATTTGAAAATCATTGCCGCGCGCACACCGGGTTTT
>CAZADO010000287.1:0-6844 GCA_964483885.1 uncultured Alphaproteobacteria bacterium
CCGAGATGAATTGGTTGTCCAAGGATAAATTGAAGAATTCTTGCGAGTTCAAAGGCATGAGAGATGATCTTATCAGAATCAACTTTCGTTTCGAATGCGAGAAAAGCCTTATCCTTAGAACGTTTTGTAAGTTGCCATTCATTTTCAATTCCGGGAACAAACATGGTGTCACGAGCAAACCAATTTTCCTTGTCATTTTTGTCTGAAGGAGGGAAGTTGTGTTTGCGCAGATGAGGGAAATCAAATTTTTTGGGAGGTGTAATAGGGATGATGTGAATATAGTGATTGCCCGACTCTTTTCTTGTGTTGATTTCGGCACGAATAAAATCGAAATCTCTTGACCAAGAAGGCGACGCAGATAGAGTCGCATTCATTACTCCGCTTATCGCGTTCTGACTAAAGAATTTTTCTCCAGACTCACCCTCAGCTAATACCGTCCAAGCCTCCATTGCAGTTCCTTCTTGGCCATTTCCAATCTCTGAATTAAATGCCCACTGATATCCTTTTGCCTTAAACTTGCCGAAGGCTATTTCCGGCCAAGTCCATTCTATCGACAATGCACCCTCGAATTTCTCGTTCTTACATGAAATTACGGCCTTTGGGAAATGGAATTTGTATTCTTCTGGTATTAGATCAAACAAGACATTATCTTTGAGAATTAGCTCCACATCATGCCTCATTTCTGTTTATTACTTGCAAAAATCCTTAAGGATACCCCCCTTTAATTCCCCCCGTAAACGGGGGGAAATATTGTAATTCGAGCGTTTATAGAAAGGGATTTTGACGATGTTTTGGAACGCTATTTTCTCTTTGTCCAGAAATCGAAGGCGCGTCCCGGTGAGAAAATGTCGATACCTACCGCGAGTTCTGTTCCGGCGTTTTCCACGCGGTGAGGTTCATCGGGAGCGAACCAGACGGAATCACCGGGGCCGAGTTCATCTGTGTCACCGTTTCCATTCACCACAGTCATTTTCCCGCGAATGACGATGCAAACTTGTTCGCTCATGTGATGATGCAGAGGAGACGTATGTCCCGGAGGTTTTTCGAAATATTCGATGGAAACCTTTTCACTCCCCGCGAGACTGACGCGTTTCCATCCGGGATCAGGTTGATAGGTTTCCCCCTGTTTGAGTGTAATCACTTTCATTCAATTATTCTCCACCGGATTTAACTTCCCAGATAAACGAATAGAAAGGAGCCAAGAGTCCGAAATCACGAATTAAATCATGCAACAAAGCTCTATTGAAAAGCCGCTTGTCTATCTTATGATTGGACGCGAGATAGAAGTTTTTTCTCTGGTACCATGTTTGAATCTCCTCGGGCTTACTCTTGTCCCGTATCCTCTTGTAAGTCTCTCCTTCTAAGGCATAAACTTGCTGCTTCGAAAAGAACGAAATCGCTTTTCGAAATTCTTTCGGATGGTTATCAATGGCATCTCGAAAGCGTTCCATCGTTTCTGTTGAAGCTTGATAAAATCCCATCCCATAGCGATAAAATTCCGGAGAGATTTCAAAATAGTAAACGGGCGAATCTTTCCATTCTTTTATTCGCCTCTTGAAGGAGATCCATATTCGCGCTCTGAAAGGCGACTTATCATTAGTGAATCTTATATCGCGAAAGATTCGCGAGATGGTTTTGTTCACGGCGGGAGTGATTTCGAAATCCTGATCGATGGTCAGCATAAACGGACCTAATTCCGCGACGAGGCTCCGCATAGGACTCAGCAGGTATTCTTGATAATCCTGCCGGTGCGATTCAAACCATTGGTGGTTATTATTTCTATTAAGGCTTCTTAGAAATTTCAATGTGTCTGGAGAAAAGCCGCTAAAAGGAGACACCGTTTTCATCATGATGTTTTTTTGTCCTTGTCTGAATCGAAAGTCCACGTGTACAATTGCAGTTCGCAGATCTGTTTGAACCCAAGTTTCCGACACACCGGTGCTGATGTCGTAAGCTTCGCTTCAATGACCGCAGCCTTTATGCCGTCTTTGTGTGCATCAGCCAAACGGCGCGCCACGATGCTGCTGTAAACGCCTTTCCCGCGATGTTCTTCAACCGTCGCCGCACCTGCCAATCTGATTATCGGCTGATTAGGAAAATAGGTCATTGTGCTCGTGGCGACAGGTTCATCTACGCCATCTATAAAAGCCAGATAGAGGCGTGCTTTCAGTTTGTCGCGGACACTGAAGAGAACATCGGTGTAAAATTTGCCCAATTCATCGGGGATAGGAAACGCGCGCGCCATCGTTCGGCCAACAGCGGGAATGTCATCGGCGGTCGCTTCGCGGATTTTCACATCGGGATTGGTGCGAATCGGAGTGGTTAAATCCGTCAGAACCATTCCCGCCATATCATGTGCCCTTTCGAATCCCGCTGTGACGAGGTGTTCGCCGAGATCAGGTGGAGTCGTGCGAGGGCCGACGACCCAGCTAAAAGCTTTTTGTTGCTTCGTGTAGAATTCGATGACACGGTAGATGGTTTCGTCCACGTTATACACGTTCAATGTCGCTTTGCTGAGGATATTCGCCATCACGTGAGAAATCGGCGTGACGCGTCCGTGAACTCCCGGAATGGGCAGCCAGTCGATTTTCCCTGGCACTTCCGGTACCAGAGAAAAACCGGATTCAAGCGCATCGAGAAAGACTGCATTATCGATGTTCATCGTGTCGTTCTCCGTTTCCTGTTGATGAAAAGATGGCTGTGACGCTAAGCATGAATCTTGATTTCCTGAAGATTCTTCCATGTTTTTTCCGAGTACCATATATCGACGAACTCGCGAATTGACGTCTTTTCTCTCTGAAGGATTTCATCTGCAACGGGCTTCCGTAATAGCCGCTTCATGCTTCGAAACGCCGCGTTGTCTTTCCGAGCGAAATCCTCAGCGACGTCTTGAGCTTGCTCCATGAGCTTATCTTGCGATGTTATTTGATCGATAAGCCCTAATTGTTTTGCGTCTTCAGCAGAAAACATGGCACCGCTGTAAAGAACTTTTTGCGCGTTCTTCGAGCCGACGCAAAATCTCAGCACCTCGACACTACTGGCAAAAACCGATGAGCCGAAATTGATTTCATTCAAAGAAATCTTTGCATTGTCGGAAACCATGAGTCGATAGTCGCAAGTCGTGGCAAGCATGCAGCCTCCGGCAATGGCATGTCCGTTTAACGCAGCGATGACCGGTTTCGGATATAGAAACAGATAGGTGCAAAGAGAGGTGAATTTCTCCAGATACCCGATGAACGCATCCTTTGAGTAGCTCAAGAACTCAGGAATATCGAATCCAAAGGAGAAGAATTTTCCGTAGCCGGTTAAGATGACAGCGCGGATATCTTGATTATTTTCCAGTTCTTCAAAACTGTTACGGATTTCTTCCACCATAGATTCATTCAGTGCGTTCACCTTCCCCCTCTTTAGAGTCACCGTTGCAATCCCGCTATCGGTTGAAATCAAAATAGAACTCATGACAGCCTCCTTATTTTCAGAGCTCATGTTTCAGCCATGTTCCCCGCCGGAAAAGCCAGAATGCCGCGAAGGCACCCAGCACGTGCGCAAAAGAACGACCCCACATCAAACCGTTCGGTCCCCAGCCTAAAACATTTCCGAAAAGATGCATTGAAGGAATGATAACCAGCCAAGCAAAAATAATCCCGAGTATCATCGGTGGTACATTTTGTCCGGCGCCCATAAAGACTTCCTCAGAAGCGATATGCAGTCCAATGAACGGCATGCCGAGAGCGATAATTCTGAGAATCGCTATGCCCGGTTCGAGCATGTCCGGTTCGCTGAAAAATAAACGGACAATCTGCGGAGCAAAGACGAGCAGAATAGACATGAAGATGAACATAAGCGCAACAGCTAATCGTATCGAGAGGATGCCCGAAAGCCATGCTTTGTGATGTTCACGACTTCCCAAGAATTGCCCGATGAGCGCTCCGGTTCCGAGTCCCAAACCTCCTACAATATAGACTCCGAAGTGGAGAAGCTTGTTGCTCATGCCGAAGAGGGCTGTAATTATAGTTCCATAGCTGGCGACGAGACGAACCGCGACCATTTGTGCCAGAGAAAAACTGAAATCGTTAATCCCCGATGGCGCTCCAACGCGCAGAATTTGCCACATTTCCGAAACCGCCGGTGCGGGAGATTTAAACCATTTCACCTGAACAGGTGATTTGGGTCTCGATAGCAGAAACATGCCTGTAACTACAACCGTAATGTAGGAAATCGATGTCGCCAGCGAAGCGCCGAAGACTCCCAATTTCGGAAAAGGACCCACGCCAAAGATCAAGAGCGGATCGAGCAGCATATTCAATCCTGTGCCGATGATATTGACGAAGAGAGCTGTATTGGGTTTGCCGATGCCGCGAAACGCTGTGTAAATCGAAAAAGCCGTCAGCATAAATCCGAGTGTGCAGAGCTGAAGGATACCATACTCCATACCGAATGAAACCACATCAGGTTCCGCACCCATGATTTTTAAAACAGGTCTTAGGAAGAATAGCGCGGGCAAACCAAAAATAAGTCCGACTCCGAATTTGAGCAGGAACGTATTCTTGATAGATTTTTCAGTGCGGTCTTTATCTCCTTCTCCGAAACGCCGACTGATAACGGCTACACTGCCGGCTCCGATTATCGAATTTACGGACGCGAGCACCCACAGAAGAGAACCGAAAATAGTCACAGCGGCCACGGGAGCCGGGCCAATCATGGCCAGCCAGAACATATCGACGATTTCATAGACAATCATCAGCATGAAACCGGCCATGGACGGCAAACCCATCGCAAGAACGCGTCGGAAAATCGAGCGAATCAATTTCAAATCGAAATGCTCAGGGAGTTCCGAATCGGTGGACTCGCGGATAAGTTTGGCGACTTTCGGAGGTGGATACGTGCGGAACATAATTGAGGAGCTTAATGAAGACAATACCGGGCACGCTATCGCCAAGCCGCGGCGGATTATTTTTTCGCACTAGCCAACACGCTCCTGCGCGTTGGAAAGCTCTGTAATTATATTGTTATCCCGAAAATATTCGTCAGCGAGAGATAGATTCCGATGATAATAAAAACAACACCTGTCACACGGCGCGCCCAGCGTTCTACTTGAGACAACCGCTGAAAGAGTCTTCCGACCGAGTGAGCGCCGTACGCCAGCAGAATCGCGAATACGAGTACGGGCAGAGCGGTACCGATTCCAAAAATGGAAGGCATGAGAGCTATCGAACCGAATTTCACTGCCAATGGAATCAAGCTGCCGAAAAAGAGTGCTGCTGAAACCGGGCAAAATGAGAGTGCGAAAACAATTCCAAGCAAGCCTGCGCCCCACAATCCGAATGTTTCCACTCGCCGCCCTAATCTTTCACTCAAACCGGATGAACTCGATGCCGAAAAATTCAGCAGACCGAGAATAAAAATGCCCACCAGAATCAAAACCGGCCCTAAAAGCAGGTGCATAATTTTCTGAAGGCTGTTCGATACTTGAGGAATGGACAGAATACTCCATACCACGAGCATGCCCACAACCACATACGCAACCATTCGCCCTAATGTGTATAAAAGTCCCGTCAGCAGAACTCGCCGCGGATTTTCCACTCTGCGCGCGATGTAGGAAATCGCAGCGATATTTGTTGCCATCGGGCAGGGGCTGATAGCGGTTAAGATTCCCAGCCACAGCGCGGAACCGGCAGTGAAGAAAAAGCTGTCCATCAAATCGCCTTTAAGAATCCGCGGACTTCATTTTGCACGTAGGATTGAAAAGCATTCTTGTCCTGAAGCAATTCCCAGACTTTTTCGCAGTTTTTCCATCGGATCTGTTTGCCGTCTTGCATTTCTACCAAGACGAGTGACTTCGTGTAAAGCTGGAAGTCATTTACATAATGCTCGTTCTCGTCGAAATCCGTATTCACCATCTGCCATTCCAAACTGCCATCCTTTAGCGCATCGGCGAATCCATTTTCGATGGACTCGTGAGAGTACTTCTCGATTTTCAAACAAGTTGCACATCGATTCGTGCTGTGAAAATAATAAGCTATTATTTTATGAGACACATCGGGCGCAACGGATGTTGCACTCAGAGGTTGTGCTTCTGCCTCTGATTTTATTTCAGCCGCTTGACAGTTTGCGGCGAGTGCGCCGCAGTTGCCGCAGCCTCCGGTGCAGGATGAGTCGGATTTAGGATTCATCTGTCGCGCCACAAGGAATCCTACAATTCCCACAAACAGAAGGGAAGATGCTGCGATTAGAATCGTTTTCGCTTTCATGTTGTCATTGCTCCTGAGTAATTAGGCTATTAGTTTTTTAATTTCATCGGTTGTCGCAACCTTGCCGACTATCTTGACCTCGTTATCAATCACAAGCGCTGGTGTCATCATCACACCGTGAGCCATTATCGCGTTGATATCCGTGACTTTTTCGATTTTGCAGTCCACGTCGAGCTCATGGACTGCCGTTTCCGCGTTTTTCGCAAGCTTATTGCATTTCGGGCAGCCCGTGCCCAGAATTTTAATCGTCTTCATTTTCATTCTCCCTATTAAAAAAGAAATCCGTATAGCATACCGGTTATTGTCGCCATCACCACAACTAACGCGACAAAGACCGCTGTTTTTTTTGTTCCCATGACACTGCGAATCACGAGCATATTCGGCAAACTGAGAGCAGGTCCGGCTAATAGCAGCGCCAACGCAGGTCCTTTTCCCATTCCGCTTCCGAGCAAACCTTGCAGGATGGGCACCTCAGTGAGCGTGGCGAAATACATGAATGCTCCAATGACTGACGCGAAAAAATTTGCGAAGAGCGAGTTGCCGCCGACTGCTGTGCTGATCCATTTGGACGGAAGCAGGCCTTCATGTCCCGG
>CAZADO010000288.1:0-5338 GCA_964483885.1 uncultured Alphaproteobacteria bacterium
ACATGCGGTGTTGTCCACCAGTACTGGTGGATTGCAGCCGACCCTGAGCGCACTGCCGTGCGGCACTACAAGATGATTTTTCAATAACAAGGGATTAGTGAAGTAGGTTAGGTTGAAGCCTGACTTGCCTCTTAGCTCGAAAAGTGTATATTGAATGCAATTAAAACCTAATCCAAGAAAGAGCAATGACTTCTCTGGACGAACTTTGTATCAACACGATTCGCACCTTATCGATGGATGCGATTCAAAAAGCCAATTCCGGGCATCCGGGGATGCCGATGGGCGCGGCTCCGATGGCGTATGTTCTGTGGACAAAATATTTGCGTTTCAATCCCCAAAATCCGCAATGGTTCGGGCGGGATCGCTTTGTGCTGTCCGCCGGACATGCGTCGATGCTGCTCTACAGTCTGCTGCATTTATCGGGCTATGACGTTTCGTTAGATGACCTGAAAAACTTCCGACAGCTTGGCAGCATTACGCCCGGCCATCCGGAATACGGACTCACGCCCGGCGTGGAAGTCACGTCCGGGCCACTCGGACAAGGCATCGGGTGTGCTGTCGGAATGGCAATCGCCGAGCGGCATTTAGCGGCGGTGTTCAATAGACCGGATTTCCCACTGGTGGATTTTCGCGTTTTCGGCATCGCAGGCGACGGTGATTTAATGGAAGGAATTTCATCAGAAGCATCATCGCTCGCCGGGCATTTGAAACTCGGTAATCTGATTTTTTTCTACGACGACAACCGCATCACAATTGAAGGAAGTACGAATCTTGCCTTCAGCGAAGATGTCGGAAAACGTTACGAAGCTTATGGCTGGCATGTGCAACGCGTCGATGGTAACAACCTCGACACTATAGATAAAGCGCTTGAAAACGCGATACAAGAAAAGACAAGACCATCTTTAATAATTGCGAAAACACAAATCGCGCACGGCAGCCCCAACAAACAAGACACCGCAGAGGCTCATGGCTCTCCTTTGGGTGAAGAGGAAATCGCTCTAACGAAACAAACTCTCGGCTGGCCGTATAAAGAACCGTTTACCGTGCCGAATGACGTGCGCGATGTTTTCAAGCAAGCCGCCGAACGCGGAGCGGAAGCCGAGCGCAAATGGAACGAACTCTTATCGCGCTACGAAAAAGAGCATAAGGATTTAGCGGAACAGTGGCATCGACTCATGCGCGGTGAATTGCCGAATGATTGGCGCAAACATTTACCGCAATTCAAAAGTAGCGATAAACCTGTGGCGACTCGAAGCGTTTCCGGCAAAGTGATGAACGCGCTGGCATCTGACGTGCGCGCGCTTTTCGGCGGCTCGGCGGATTTAGCGCCATCGACGAAAACATATCTGAATAATTTCGGGGATTTCAGCTCGGAAAATTACGCCGGCCGCAATCTGCATTTCGGCATTCGCGAGCATGCGATGGGCGCGTGTATGAACGGGATAGCTCTAACAGCTCCGCTGCAGGTTTTCGGTTCGACGTTTTTGGTTTTTTCCGATTACATGCGACCGTCGATTCGGCTGGCAGCGATGATGGGTTTGAAAGTCATCTATGTTTTTACGCACGACTCGATTGGCGTCGGTGAAGACGGCCCGACTCACCAACCGGTCGAGCATTTGGCCGCGCTGCGAGCGATTCCGGGATTGACGGTGATTCGCCCTGCGGATGCGAAAGAAACCGTCGCTGCATGGGAATTCATCTTGGAGCAAAAAGACGGGCCGGTGGCGCTGGTGCTGTCGCGCCAATCACTTCCTGTGTTGGATATCGAGGAACACGTTGTAAGCGAAGGCGTGCGGCGCGGTGGTTATATCGTCTTTGAACCGAAAAAGAAACCACCACAACTGCTTCTGCTTGCGACGGGCAGCGAAGTGAATTTGGCTATCGCTGCTGCGAAACATCTTGATGAAGAAGACATTACAGCGCGAGTAGTCTCAATGTCGTCGTGGGAACTCTTTTTAAAGCAGCCGAAATCATATCAAAATGAAATCCTGCCGCCTTCGGTAACCGCAAGACTCGCAATAGAAGCGGGTGTATCTCAAGGATGGGAGCGCTTCGTCGGTTCAAACGGCGCTGTGATTGCGATGGAGACTTTCGGAGCATCCGCTCCTGCAGGAAAACTCTTCGAGCATTTTGGTTTTACGGTGGAGAATATTGTCAATAAAGCTCGCTCGCTTCTTATTTAGTTTACGGGCGAATCTGGAGATTCGCCGCGGCGGTAAAATACAAAGCCCCTTTGGAGATAATCCGAAGGGGCTTTTACAGTTCAATAGAAATCGGAGACTATTCGGACTAAGCTTTTCTGATTTTCACTTTTGTGGAATTGAAGTTTGGGCCTCCCCCGATTATTTGTTGGGTGCTGGATGTCAGTGCATTTAACGGATTACCGTCCAAACCTACGAGAGGTCTTGGTGCCCAAAGGACTCCTTTGCTGACTTTGTCATTGACAACCGCTTTGACTCGGACTTCACCCAATTCATTGAACAGAACAACTTCGTTGCCATTACAAATTTCCAATGCTTCGGCATCCTTTTTGTTCACCCAGACAATTTGGGGTATAGGACCATACACATCCGTAAACTGACTGTGAGTATAATTGGGAATAGAACTGTTCAGCAAAATATGCCATTTACCATCTGTTTGCAATTCTGGTTGGACGGGAATTTCCTGAACTCCGATTTCAGAAGCCGTCGAGGAAGCAAATTCAATCTTGCCTGACGGCGGTTGATACTCATTCTTTGGTTTTAATCTTAATTTGAGAATCTCCCCATTCAAGATGTCCTTAAGAGATTTGTCTGCGAAAGCTCCTTTCAAAGCGATTTCCAGAGCGTCCCAAGGATCTTCATACAACCAGGATTCCGAAAGTTTTAGCCGATGGCTGATCTCTTGCATGACTTTGATTTCATGCCAAGATTCTCCCAAAGGTTCGATTGCCTTGTTGGAAAGTCTGCAATACAGATGGTGATCAGATAGATTAACATCCGTCTTCTCATAGTATGTCGCTGCGGGCAAGACCACATCTGCAAAGTGAGCTGTTTTAGACCAGTGAGTATCTTGTACGGCCACGAAGACATCCTCACGAGATAATCCCTTTCGAACCGTTGTTTGATCCGGCAGAGTCACCGTAGGATTGCTCCCAAGCACGAAGACAAACTTAAACTCACCCGATTCCAGTCTTGGGCCTATGGAGACTTGATTAATGACGTTTCCTTTCTTCTGGGTCAAACTGCTTCCGCATATATAATCCCAATCAACATGCCTTCCATTCGAATCCGAGTAGTGGAAACCTCTATGATATCCAAGTAAAGTTGGTAAAAGCGATACGGCTCTGACAGCTTCTGTTCCCGGATTAGATTTTTGTAATCCCAAACCGATCATGAACACAATCGGTTGCTTTTTTAAATACAAATTCGCAACTGTTTCAATTCGATCCCAAGATAATCCTGTGACTTGTTCCACTCGATCTGGAGTCCAAGACAGGGCTTCCTTTTCGAATTTCTCATAACCGACAGTCCATTCATTGATAAATTTTTTATCAACTCCATTATTCAGAATTACATGTCGCGCAATGCCGTAAGTTAATGCAACATCACTTCCCGGGCGAGGATTCAGCCAAATATCCGCTGCTTCCGAAGTTGGACTTTTTCGAGAATCAACATCAACAATAATCGCCTGTCGATTTTTTCTCGCTTTTAGAGCCAATGACCATTGATGAGATGCACTGACCTTCGCATTATTCCCCCAAAAGGTAATGACACTCATCTCCTGAAGTTCTTCGGGTTGTATTCCGTAGCTCCGTCCGTAATGCAATCCAATTGCGTGATGGCCGGAAGTACTGCATAAGGAATAATCAGTGGTCGTTGCACCCAAAGCGTGCCATAATCTCCGAGGGAATTGCCACGATAAAAATCCCTGATTTCCGGGATAATCATAGAGCAGAACGGATTCGGGTCCGTAGCTTTCAAGAGTATCTTGAAGTTTGTCCGCAATTAGTGATAGCGCTTTGTCCCATGTGACTCTATTGAACTCACCAGCGTTCTCCGCGCTTTTTCTGATATGGGGATGTAGGACACGTTTCTGACTGTAGACTCGTTTGGGGTCTCCCATACCTCTCGGACAAAGAAATCCCTGCGTGACCGGATCTTCACGACTTCCTCTTGTCGAAAGAATCTTCCCATTCTTCACCGTAACATCAATGAAGCATGTATCCGGACAATCCCGATGACAGACTGTCTTAACGATGTTCAGTTTTCAACACTCCTTTACAATAATACCTTATAGAAACAGAGCGGCATCGGCTGCAACAACCGATACCGCAAAAAGTAAATTTTTTCTGATGCAGATTTGTTATTTGAGTAACGGCGCAAGCACTAGAGACACAATCGCCATGAGTTTGATTAAAATGTTCATCGACGGGCCGGAGGTGTCTTTGAAGGGATCGCCGACAGTGTCGCCGACGACAGCCGCTTTATGAGGATCCGAACCTTTGCCGCCAAGATTACCTGCTTCGATGTATTTCTTCGCATTGTCCCATGCGCCGCCGGCGTTCGCCATCATCAGCGCCATGAGTACTCCGGCGAGTGTAGCTCCGGCAAGCAGACCGCCTAACGCTTCCTTGCCAAGCAGAAATCCGACCAGAATCGGCGATGCGACCGCCAAGAGTCCCGGCGCAATCATCTCTACGAGCGCTGCGCGAGCACTGATAGCGACACAACGCGCAGAATCCGGTTTGCCAGTGCCTTCCATAATGCCGGGAATTTCACGGAACTGGCGGCGTACCTCATTGACCATCTTGAAGGCTGCCCGTCCGACAGCGCTCATCGTGAGAGCCGAAATAAGAAATGCTAAGAGTCCACCGAGGAAAAGGCCGATGACGACGCGCGCACTGATGAGGTTAATCATTTCCAAACCCACTGCTGTCGTATAGGCGGAGAAAAGCGCCAAAGCGGTCAACGCTGCTGAACCAATCGCGAAACCTTTGCCGATGGCGGCGGTTGTGTTGCCAAGCGAGTCGAGCTGATCTGTGATTTTGCGCACTTCAGGCCCGAGCTTGGCCATTTCTGTGATACCGCCTGCGTTGTCAGCAATCGGTCCGTAGGCGTCCACGGACATAGTGACGCCAACGGTAGCGAGCATTCCCGCTCCGGCAATCGCGATTCCATAGAGTCCGGCCATTTCAAAACTGACATAAATCGCCGCGGCAATCACGACAACCGGCAGCGCAACACTTTCCATTCCCACGGCCAGCCCGGCAATAATGTTCGTCGCCACACCTGTTTTCGAGGCGTTTGCAATGCGCCGAATCGGTGTGGAACTGGTGTAGTATTCCGTCAGTAAACCA
>CAZADO010000289.1:0-9570 GCA_964483885.1 uncultured Alphaproteobacteria bacterium
TCAAAAGTTATTCACCGATATTCAGCGTAAATGGATACAATTGTCAGGTCTGCAAACTCTGACGTTATAGAATTTTTCTAAACTTTAAATATAGGTACTTTACAGTGCAAATGCAAGGATTTTCACGTTGCTTTACAGGTATATTCTTTGTAAATTGCTTCCATGAAACTTGCCTATGGAAACCGGTTTGTCGAGCTCAGTCTGCCCAAGAACTGGACATTTGACAGTGTTCAATTGCCGCCCGCGCAAACAGCGAATTCTTCTCCGCATCAATCTCTCGTGGAAGCACTTGAGAATCCGGTTGATTTACCGCCACTACAAGAATATCTCGAAGGGAAATCGCGGATACTTATCGTGGTTCCCGATGGAACGCGTCGATGCCCATTGCCTGAAATTCTGCCCGTTCTTCTTGATTATCTGCCAAAAGGGCGAGATATTTCTCCGCGTATTGCAGTGGCAAACGGTACACACAGCGCTATGTCGGAGACGGAACTTAGGCAACATCTTGGCGACGAGGTTTTCAAACATTGTGACATTGTCCAACATAACGCTAAATCGAATGATTCTGTCGAAGTCGGTACAACAAGCCGAGGAACACGGGTAAAAGTCAATCCGATTCTCTTGGACGCACAGGCGATTATAGCCGTAGGACCGGTTTTGCATCACTATTTCGCGGGATTCGGAGGCGGTCCTAAGCTAATCGTTCCGGGGTTGGCGGCTTTGGAAACGACGATCCATAATCACGGGCTAATCCGCATGCCGGATGGTCATCTTAATCCCGATTGCCGTGAGGGAATTCTTGACGGAAATCCTGTATCGGAAGATATTGCTGAAGCGGTCGGTTTTTGTCCTCCCGTTTTTCATTTGGGATTCATCTTAGGAACAGATGGGACTATCTCAAGAGCGTTAGCGGGGGGCTTGCTGGCAACTCACCGTGCGCTGGCAAAGGAGTATCATCGAACGCACTTGCAAATCGTCCCTGAGAAGCGGCCTCTTGTTTTGGCATCGGCAGGGGGAGCGCCTCTGGATTGCAATTTGATTCAATCTCACAAGGGACTCCATCGTGCGTTTCGCTTGCTGTCGCCGGGAGGCACTCTTGTGTATTTCGCGCGGTGCAAACAGGGAATCGGCTCGGAAACGTTTCTACAGTGGTTTGATTTCGAAAGTGCTGAAAAAATGTCGGCGCATCTCGCTGAGCACTATACGCTCAATGGGCACACGGCTCTGGCGCTGAAAGAAAAAGCCGACGCGGCGCAAATCTATTTCGTCTCTGAATTGCCAAAAAAGATAATAGAGAAAATGGGGCTTCATCCTGTATCTCTGAAAAAAGGTGAAGCGTTTCCTTTGGATGAAATATATAAGCAAAGTCTTCCGGGAAGAGGATGGATGATTCCACGAGCCGGAGAGGTCTTGCCTTTGACTCCCGAGCAAATTCGCGCGGAAGATCGGGAGGTGTTAGAAAAAGCACAAGGGAGTTGATATTTTATAGAAAAGTTCGTAAATTTTGGCCTAATGGTATTTTATACCCTCGGGGATTCCTTCGGTTATATCTTTATTTATAATAAGATATGAAGATTTCCGGCATGGATCCGCGCAAGGAAATTGAACGGCTGCGCGCGGAAATTCGCCACCATGACTACCTCTACTACGTTCTCGCCCAGCCTGAAATCACTGATCGAGCCTATGATGAACTCTTCCAGCAGCTACAGGATCTGGAAGCGGCACATCCCGAACTCGTCTCTCCCGACAGCCCGACTCAGCGAGTTGCTGGCCAACCTTTAGAGGGATTTCGCACTGTCACCCATCCCTTCCCGTTGCTTTCGCTTCAGAATACGTATAATGAGGAAGAGATACGTGATTTTCATCGGCGAGTGACTGAAGGATTGGAAGGCCGGGAGTCACAATATGTCTGTGAGTTGAAATTCGATGGCGTTGCCGTGTTGCTTGAATACGCGGATGGTGTCTTCGTTTCAGGAGCCACTCGCGGCGATGGCGCGCAAGGCGACGATATCACCGTGAACCTTCGAACCATTCCTTCGCTTCCGCTACGTCTTAGGGATAGTATCTCAGGACGGTTTTATGTGCGGGGCGAGGTGATTATGGAGAAGCAAGACTTTCAGCTTTATAATCAGGAGCGGGAATCGGCCGGTGAAAAGCCCTTTGCTAATCCTCGCAACTGCGTCGCCGGTTCTTTGAAATTGTTGAATCCTATATTAGTTGCTCAGCGACCGCTGAAACTGTTCTGTTATACCTGTGTTCTTGCAGAACGCGGCATCGAAAATACGACACAGAGCGGGAATTTGGAGATGCTCTCGCAATTGGGATTCCCTGCGAGTCCTCACTGGAAGAAATGCGACTCGATGGATGATGTTCTTAATTACTGGCGGCATTGGGAGTCTCGGCGAGATACGCTGCCTTTTGAGGTCGATGGCGTTACCGTAAAGGTTGACCGCGTGCAGGACCAACAGGTACTGGGAACGACGGCTCGAGCGCCTCGATGGGCGATAGCGTTCAAATTTGCTCCGCGACGGGCGCAAACGCGGTTGAATCGGATTTCTCTTCAAATCGGTCGGACAGGAGCGGTGACCCCTGTAGCGAATCTTGAACCGGTGGAACTCGGCGGCGTTACCATTCGGCGTTCAACGCTTCACAATGAAGAAGAAATCGCAAGGCTTGACGTGCGCGAAGACGACACGGTTTTATTGGAGCGAGGTGGAGACGTCATTCCGAAAATCATAGGAGTGGTGCCGGAGTTACGACCTGCGAAAACAAAACCGTTTCACATGCCTACCGCGTGTCCGGTTTGCAATACGCGACTAATCAAGGATGAAGGCGAGGCGATTTCAAGATGTCCGAATGAAGAATGTTTTGAACAAGTCAAAAAGCAAATCGAACATTTCGCCAGCCGCAGAGCGATGGACATTGACGGCATGGGTAGTGAAACCGTGGAATTGCTCTATGAAAAGAAGCTTCTGCGTGATATTGGAGATATTTTTTCCCTTTCAAAAGAAGAAATCGAACCTCTGGAGCGCTTCGCGGAGAAATCAGCTCAGAATCTCCTGATAGGCATTGAGAAAGCAAAGTCGCGTCCTTTAGAGCGTTTGATCTTTGGACTCGGTATCCGATTCGTAGGTGAGGGCACTGCTCGGTTGTTGGCGTTGCGGTACAAATCACTCGAGGATTTGCACCAAGCGACGTTTGACGAGCTGCAGGTGGTTCCTGAAATCGGACCTCGAATCGCGCGTTCGATTGTGGAATGGTTTGCCAGTCCGCGCAACCAGAGTATTATTAGAAAACTTCAAGAGTCCGGCGTTAAAACCGAGAGCGAGCATCATAGTGCTTCCGGAGAAAAATTCAAAGGACTAACGTTCGTATTAACCGGTGCATTACAGCACTTCACGCGCGAACAAGCGGAAGAGATGATTATCACTCAAGGCGGTCGCGTAACATCATCGGTATCGAAAAAAACGTCGTACGTTCTTGTAGGAGCAAATCCCGGCTCTAAATATGATAAAGCCGTGACTCTCGGAATTCCAATTCTGAGTGAAGCTGAATTTGTAAAACAGCTTCATTCGGAAGATAAATAGAAGCAAGTTGTTTCGGTAGTTTTATAGTTCACCAATGGAGTAACACTTTTATGGCGACAACGGCGGAAATTCGCAATGGATTGACCATCGAAATGGATGGTCAGATGTTCGTGGTAACGTGGTTTCAGCATGTGAAACCCGGCAAAGGCGGCGCCTTTGTCCGAACGAAATTAAAGAATGTGCGTACCGGGCGCGTCATTGATCGCACCTTAAATGCCGGTGCGAGCATTACGATTATCCGCCTCGAAGCGCGCGAGATGCAATACCTTTTCCATGATGAGACCGGCTATACGTTCATGGATCAGGAAACGTTTGATCAGATACCTATTGGCGAAGATATTATCGGGGAAGATCAGAAATGGCTCAAAGAAGGTGAAATCTGCAAAGTGATGTTCCATGGGGATAAACCGCTCAGTCTGGAAGTTCCTTTCTTTTTGGAATTGAAAGTGGTTGAAACATCACCATCGGTGAAGGGAGATACGGTGTCCGGCTCAGGGAAACCGGCAACTCTTGAAACCGGTGCAGTGATACAGGTTCCTTTCTTTGTTGAACAGGGAGATACGGTTCGAGTCGATACTCGAACTGGTGAATATCTTGATCGTGTGACTCGAGCGAAATAAGTCGTTTATGGATTTTTGGAGGACGAGGTGGAGGTTCGGGAAATCATCGGACTTGTCAGTATCACCATCGGGATTCTTCTGTTTGGAGTGTCGTTTTATCTATTTCTCCGCAGAAATCGAACCCTGCCTCAATCGCAACTGCGCCGAAGCGCCGTTGTCACACTTATCTATGGACTTTTCTTCTGCATCCTCGGATTTGTTATCGAGCGCACCACACCTGCTTTCCATAAAGCAGACAAAGCTCAAGTTTCGCAAGACACTGCGCGTATTGTTTCTCCCAAGATTGCCGAACCAACAGTTGACAGCGCTGAAGTTGAGCGAGAAGAAACTCAGCCAGCCGTTGTAGAAATTTCACAGGAAGAGTCAAAACTTGCAGCGAAAGTAAAAACTGTTGACACTCCCGACACTGTAGAACATCGACCGACACCCAAAGAATTAAGGATTGCGAAGAAAGAAATGGCACCTGTTCGGGGAACGATGGAACGGAAGCAGTATGTTCCATGGAAGAAAAGCGCGATGGAAACAGATGATATGCGGCCAAAACTTCTTGAAGACGAAATCTATGAAACCGTGGATGAGTTATTAGGCAGAATTGAAGCGTTTTTTGATAGGTACGCATTTCCTGTCGCGGTGGAATCCTACTCGCCGCCGACATCGATGTTTCGGTCGATTGTCTTCAGCGATACAACAGCAGATATTCCATCGAAGTATTTCTATCTTTTAAACGAAACTGCCCGTCTCATGAAGCAGCATCCTGAAATCGGCGCTGTCGAAATTCAGAGCTATACGGATGGGGAAGGGCCGGAAGTTTACAATTATTTAATCACGCAGTCTCGCGCCAACTCAGCGCGGGATTATCTCATCTCTCAAGGCGTCGAACCGGAACGTTTGGTCGCCAGAGGATATGGAGCGGCAAGACCGCCGGAAGTCAGAACAAATTCCGGGAATTTCTATTCACACCGCCGCATTGAATTTGTCCCGCTGGCTTTTGACCAGACGTCACGAACACGATAGTATTAGGAAGGGAGGTTTCCCTTGGACATCCGCGAAATACAGCGCCTCATCAAAATGGTCGAGCGCAGCGAAATTACCGAATTCGAGATTGAGGAAGAGGGACTCAAGGTTCGCATTTCCAAGCAGAGCAATCATAGTGAACCTACCATCATCTATGGCTCATCTCCTATGTCGATGGCAACACCTCAACTCCTTAGTGCTCAATCCACCGAGCCTTCTCATGCGGAGCCGACCACGGCTCCGAAAGCGGGAATCATCGAGGTGAAATCTCCAATGGTAGGCACCTTTTACCGGTCGCCGTCTCCCGATGCCGAAGCCTATGTTCACGTCGGGGATCATGTTGAACCCGGTCGAGTTCTCTGCATTTTGGAAGCGATGAAACTTATGAATGAAATTGAAGCGGAAGTATCCGGAACGATTACGGAAATTCTAACTGAAAATACTCAGCCGGTAGAATTCGGTCAGATTCTTTTCCGCATCGATACCTCACGATAGCTATGTTCCAAAAAGTTCTTATTGCCAACCGCGGCGAAATCGCGATGCGTATTATCCGAGCCTGCCGCGAGCTGAAAGTCAAAACCGTCGCCGTTTTCTCAACGGCTGATCGAGAAGCGCTCCATGTAAAATTCGCGGATGAATCCGTCTGCATCGGACTTCCGAGTCCCGCCGAGAGCTACCTGAATGTGCAGCGCATCATTTCCGCAGCGGAAATCACTGGGGCTGATGCGATTCATCCCGGTTATGGATTTCTGGCGGAAAATGCGGATTTCGCGGAAATCTGCGCGTCGCACAATATCGTTTTCATCGGTCCGAGTCCCGAAGTGATTGCCACGATGGGAGACAAAGCCGAAGCAAAACGAATGATGGCTGCCGCGGGATGTCCTGTGATTCCCGGTTCTGACGGCCCGGTTGCGAATGCGGAAGATGCCAAGATTTTCGCAGAGCAGATAAAATTGCCGCTGATAATTAAAGCAGTAGCCGGTGGGGGAGGGCGCGGCATGAGGATTGTGCGCGATATGGCTGCTTTAGAAACTGCTTTCGAGATGGCGCGCGCTGAAGCCGAGGCAGGTTTTAAAAATGACGCGCTTTATATTGAAAGGTTTATCGAGAATCCACATCATATCGAAATCCAGATTTTGGGAGACGGCAAAGGAAAAGCAGTTCACCTTGGCGAGCGGGATTGTTCTCTCCAACGACGTCACCAGAAACTCATCGAAGAAACTCCTTCACCAATTGTGACTCCCGAGTTGCGGGAAGCCATCGGTCAAACCGCCGTGAAAGCCTCCGAAGCAATTAAGTATGGAACTGCCGGAACCATGGAATTTCTCCTTGACAGCGATGGAAATTATTACTTCATGGAGATGAATACGCGTATCCAAGTCGAACATCCGATTTCCGAAGCAGTCACAGGTGTGGATTTGCTCAAAGAACAAATACGAATTGCAGCGGGTGAACCTTTGCGGCTGAAACAGAAGGATTTGAAGCCCTTCGGTCATTCAATTGAGTGCCGGATTAATGCCGAAGATCCTGCGCGTAATTTCCTGCCTTGTCCCGGCAAAGTCTCGGGATTTCATATGCCGGGAGGTCCGGGAATTCGTGTGGACACGCATGTTTATGAAGGCTACGAGATTCCTCCCTATTATGACAGTCTGATTGCGAAACTCATCGCTTGGGGGAGGACGCGCGCGGAAGCAATCGAACGGATGGAGCGTGCTCTGGAAGAGTTTGTCATTGAGGGTTTGGATACGACGATTTCTTTTCACCTGAATGTCATTCGCAGTGAGGATTTCCAAAAGGGGACTTACGACACGGGCTGGATTGAAAAATTCGTCGAACAACAGAATCATAGTAAAGCTGCTGAAGCGTAAGCGGCTTTTGAATAGTAGCAAACATTCAAAGTAACTTCTGAGGGAAGGATGAACATTCCATCGGATCTATTGTACACCAACGACCATGAATGGGTCAAAGTGGAAGACGGTTTGGCGACCATCGGTATTACAGACTGGGCTCAGAGCGAGCTGGGAGATATCGTCTATCTGGAGCTTGCAGCCGTGGGAGACAGCGTTGAACAAGGAAAACCTTTCGGAACGATCGAAGCTGTGAAAGCTGTCTCGGATATCTATGCCGCTGTTTCGGGAACAGTGGAAGCCGTTAACGATGCCTTGATAGAAACGCCCGAACTTGCCAATCAGGATCCATATGGAAAAGGTTGGATGTTGAAAGTGAGAACGAGCAATCTTAAAAGCGAAATAGATAATCTTTTAACTCCGGAGGCCTACGAAGCTCTCTTAGGATAAGTCTGCCGAAAGGATAGGTATCGAAACGCAAGAGAGTTTTCCGCAGGTCACGACTAATAATTTTTAATTCCCTGCCTGTTATCTTCTTCGTTTATCTTTTTCTTAACTATCCTTTCATTTTTACCATTGCATCTAAGAATTACAAGAAATCTCCCACGGTGTCTATTCGTCAGGAGGAATTTTGGCAAAAAAAGCATCTGTGCTCACTCAACTTCGCCTTTTGAAACCCAATTTCTGGTTTGCCAATTGGCTGGAGGCTAACGAGCGACTGGCTTTCTTCGGTGTGCGCGCAATTGCACCGCTCTATATGGTTTATGCCGTTGCCGAAGGCGGTCTGGGATTATCGTATTCGGAGAAGGGTCTTATCTATACAATCTGGGCACTTATTCAGTGCTTGATTCCAATGATATCCGGCGGATTCACCGATGAATATGGTTATAAGAAGAGTCTCTACGTTGCGTACAGCATCAACATTGCCGGCTATTTAACATTCGCTTTCGCATCGGGATTCTGGAGCAGTCTGGCGGCGGCTTGTCTGATTGGATTGGGCACGGCAATTTTCAAACCACCTGTGCAGGGGACGATTGCCAAAGCATCCACGGAAGAGAACAGTTCGATTGCTTGGGGTTTCTTCTATTGGATGGTGAATATCGGCGGCTTCCTCGCGCCGCTCTTGGCGGCACTCGTTCGCGGCGAAACGAATTTCAAACTGGTTTTCTTTTGTGCGGCAGGAGTTACACTCTTCAACTTCATTCCGACGCTGATATTTTATAAAGAACCTGAGAAAGTCGGCGACGCCAAGAAAAGAACAGTTAGTGAGACGTTTGTTGAAACGATGAGGACTCTCAAGGATAGAAATTTTCTTATCTTTCTGGGTATCTTCAGCGGTTTCTGGTTCATGTTTATGCAGCTATGGGATTTACTGCCCAACTTCATCGATGAATGGGTGTTCTCGCGAGACATTGCTCCGTTCTTTGGCTGGATTAACTCAGGACTGGTGCTCGAAAGTGGAAATGTAAAGCCGGAAATGCTCATTAATATAGACAGCTTTGCGATTATTCTTTTAATGCTTCCAATCGCGTGGCTGACCGGCAAATTCCATCCCATGATTGCTCTAATTGGCGGAATGGTGATTTCGCTGGTTGGCTTTTTCATGAGTGGATTTACGAATATTGGATTTGTTGTCGCGGCGGCGATTTTTGTTTTCGCCATCGGCGAGATGTGGTGCAGTCCGAAATTTTCCGAATACATCGGATTAACAGCGCCGCCTGATAAAAAAGCGGTCTATATGGGCTACTCGAACATTCCGTTCGCGGTCGGATGGGCGCTGGGAAATTTGATTTCCGGTTATCTCTATGAGAATCTGGGCAGCAAGATTAATTTTGCTCGCCAGTATCTGGTTAGTCATCTTGGAATGAGTTCAACCGACGCTGCGGCTGTCCCGCAGGAAAAGGTCATGGATACGATGGCATCGATGATGAACGGCGGTGTGGGAGCGAGCGTTGATGACGCAACACGACTGTTGTGGAATATGCACCATCCTTGGATTGTATGGGCTATTCTGACCTGCATCGGAGCGATTTCCACGATTCTCATGGTGATTTACTACTTCAACACACGCGGTCAATCATTGACATCTAATCAAAAAATGGCAAGCGAGACTTAACAAACTGTCAGTCTATTTCAACAACTACTTGATTTTGTAAAACAAATTTCGTATTATGTTATCTGAATTTATCGGATGACATTGTGCAACCTCCCAGCGCAAAAATTATTTTGTTTACGGGTAATTACGGCAGCGGCAAGACGGAAGTTGCCGTCAATTACGCTCTATGGCTCGCCAAGCAAGATCGACGTGTGAAATTAGCGGACTTAGATCTTGTGAATCCCTATTTCCGCAGTCGCGAAGCAAGGGAACCTCTGGAGGCCGCGGGCGTAAGAGTAATTGCACCCGAAGGAGGTTATCACCATGCGGATTTACCGATTCTCTTACCGGAAGTTCGCGGCTTAATCGAACATCCCGATGAATTCACACTACTTGATGTAGGTGGA
>CAZADO010000290.1:0-10636 GCA_964483885.1 uncultured Alphaproteobacteria bacterium
TGGTATAATATAAGCAAAAGAGAAGCCCTTGTCAAGTATGAACTTAACAAGGGCTTTATAGCGGGGCCGACGGGGCTCGAACCCTTCAGCTTAACGCTATGTAAGCCTCGTAATATCAATAGTTACAGAATCTTCCCCTACTCCTGCAGGTGTCCTATCGTGTGACATAAGTTCTTGTTCTTTGCTCCAGATTCTCCCAAAAACAGTACATTTTCAGTACACGAAAATATAGGAAAATAGGGGAAAGACACGTTCCGGATTTGATTCCGTGTTACCCGCACTCGCGACCCCTTCTATGGTCATCCAAGCGCTTCCATCACGCCGCGGAGGCGGTGATCGGCTTCTTTGACAACGGAGTCAAGAGCGGGGTTTTTGACTATCTTGAACATCATCTTGGGTTTGGCGATGGACACGGTGATGCCGCCGTCTTCGGACTCCTGAACGACGACGTTGCAGGGCAGGAGAAGCCCGATGTGCGGCTCGGCATCAAGAGCTTGATGTGACAGACGCGGGTTGCATGCGCCGAGGATCTGATACTTCCGGAAATCCGCATTGAGCTTTTCCTTCAGCGTGTTCTTCACATCAATTTTGGTCAGGACACCGAACTCCTGCTTCTTGAGAGCTTCGGTTACCCGTTCGACCACTTGCTCAAAAGTTGTTCCTGTGAGCGTCTTCTCGTATCCATACTGAATCTTACTCATCCTTAACCTCCCTATTTCCTCAGTTCGTTGAGCTTTTGCTCATACTCTTCATGGTTGATTTCCCCACGGGCATAGCGACGCTTCAGAATCTGTTCCGGTGAATCCTCCGACGATCCGGAACTGCGCCGCGCAGCGGCGGTTAGGATCCAAACAATCGCGATGACAAATGCGATCCCAAGAATCCACCACAACCACATCCAGCCCATTCCCCAGCCATTACCCCACATATGCATCACACACCTCCTTAAGTTAAAAAGTATAGGACAGATACTATTATCGCGTACGTCACAGTCGTACTCGGTGAAGCCTCAGGGCATTTCCAACTACTGAAACAGAACTGAAACTCATGGCCGCAGCGGCGAAAATCGGACTCAGAAGTATACCCACGAATGGGTACAGCACACCAGCAGCTATAGGCACACCCAAAGTATTGTAGGCAAATGCGAAGAAGAGATTTTGCCTGATGTTGCGCATCGTGTTTCGGCTCAGCCGGCGAGCCCGTACAATGCCGCGCAAATCCCCCTTGACGAGCGTCACTCCGGCACTCTCCATGGCAACATCGGTCCCGGTCCCCATCGCAATACCTACGTGTGCCTGAGCAAGTGCTGGCGCGTCGTTGACTCCGTCACCGGCCATCGCGACTACGTGGCCCTCTTCCTGAAGTCGTTTGACAACTTGGCTCTTCTCTTCAGGAAGCACCTCGGCTTCGACGCGGTCGAGCTGGAGTTTTTGAGCAACCGCTTCGGCGGTCGTATGGTTGTCACCGGTCAACATAACAATTTGTATTCCGTCGTCTCGCAACAGCCGGATCGCCTCGCGAGTGGAGGTCTTGATCGGATCCGCAACGCCGATCAGCCCTGTCGCTCGACCATCCACGGCGACATACATCACAGTTTGGCCGTCGCGCCGCAGAGACTCGGCCTGGCTATAGAGATGGCCTGAATTGATTCCAAGCGCATCAAGATGTTTTTGATTGCCGAGTACGACCTTTCGTCCATTGACATCACCAATCACTCCTTTTCCCGTTACGGATTGGAAGTTTTTGGCTTCCATGATAGAAATGTTTCTGTCTTCCGCTCCAGACACAATCGCTGCGGCCAGCGGATGTTCGCTCCCGCGTTCGATACTGGCGGCCAATCCAAAAATTTCGTCTTCGTCAACATCATCAACTGTGATAACGGATGTCAGGCGAGGCTTACCCTCGGTCAATGTTCCGGTTTTGTCGACGACGAGGGTGTCAACTTTGCGCATGACCTCGATTGCTTCTGCGTTTTTAAAGAGCAAGCCCATGGTCGCGCCTTTGCCGGTAGCGACCATGATTGACATCGGTGTAGCCAATCCCAGTGCGCACGGGCACGCAATGATCAGTACGGCTACGGCATTGATTAAGGCATGAGCCAATCTTGGTTCGGGACCAAACAACGACCAAACGACGAAAGTCGCCACAGCAACACCCACCACTACCGGAACAAAATAAGCGGCAACAACATCCGCCAAACGCTGAATAGGCGCTCGGCTGCGTTGTGCCTCACTCACCATGCGAACGATTTGGGCGAGCAGAGTATCACTGCCGACACGCTCGGCGCGCATGACCAATCCTCCGGTGCCGTTGACAGTGCCGCCCGTGACATAATCGCCGGACCTCTTTTCGATAGGAATCGGCTCTCCCGTCACCATGGACTCGTCCACCGAACTGATTCCTTCAACAACCACTCCATCAACAGGTAATCTTTCCCCCGGACGAACACGCAAGAGATCGCCTCGGTTTACGTGTTCCAGGGGAATGTCTTCTTCAGCACCATCGTCGCGAATGAGCCGCGCTGAATTCGGCGCGAGACTGAGCAACGCTCGGATAGCACCACTTGTCCGGCTCCGGGCGTGCAGCTCGAGGACCTGCCCCAAAAGCACGAGAGTCACAATAACCGCGGCGGCTTCGAAGTAAACGGCTACATCACCGCCTTCTCCACGAAATGAATCCGGGAAGACAGCAGGAAAGAGTGTCCCAATAACGCTATAGAGCCATGCGACGCCCGTGCCGAGAGCAATTAACGTGAACATGTTCAAGCTGCGGTTGACGATGGAGTACCATCCGCGCCAGAAAAACGGCCATCCACCCCAGAGCACAACAGGCGTCGCGAGAATAAATTCGATCCATTGGAGCAGCTTTACGGATATCGCATGTTGCAGAGGCTGACCCGGCAGGACATCCGACATCGCCATCAAGAAGACTGGAATAGTGAGAATGAGGCTGAACCAGAAGCGGCGAGTCATGTCAATTAACTCAACGTTGGGTTCTTCTTCCACGGCAACGGTTTGCGGCTCCAGAGCCATGCCACACTTCGGGCAGGTTCCGGGTCCGCTTTGTTGAACCTCAGGGTGCATCGGGCAGACATAAATCTGGCTACTACTCTCTATCTCGGTAGTTGCAGTCTGATGCGATTTCATTCGCGGCTCCTCACATTGATTCTCATAGTCTTCAGGAAACGATAGGATTAGTTAAAGCTGTTATCTTACAAGACTCCAGCACCGCGGCGACTATCACGCACCCGTACAACCTCATCCACGGGCGAGATGAAGATGCGGCCATCGCCATGTGATTGTGTGGAAGCCAGCTTGAGCAGAATTCCAACGAGTGTTTCGACTTGGTCGTCCCGGCAGATAATCTCTAATTTGACAATCTCTGGAGCACGTTTGAGTTCCTCACGGGCTGTGGAGAAGTAGTTCGGTTGGAATCCATAGCCGACCGAATGAACCTCCACGACTGTAATCTCCGGCACTCCATGTTCTTCAAGCTGCTTAACGATTTCCTCGAGGCGAAATGGTCTTATGTAGGCCTTAATCTCTTTCAGCATCTTTATTCTCCCGGTCAAATTTCAATAATTCCGATCCATGACATCATAAGTGCTTCCTCGTCTTGATTCTCCATTGTTTGTCTAAAATTCTCTTGTTTCCTGTTTTAATCCTCTTCAGACAAGAGTTTCTGACGATGCAATCCCGGTCGTTTGATGAAGTAGTAAATCGACGGGATAATAACAAGGGTTAGGATCGTCGAAGAAACAAGTCCACCGACCATAGGAGCTGCAATGCGCCTCATTACTTCGGAACCGGTTCCTGCACCGAACATAATCGGCAGAAGTCCAATCAACGTTGTCGAAACGGTCATCAATTTGGGACGAACACGTTCGACCGCGCCTTCCATAATCGAATTTTTGAGATCTTCCACATTTCGCAGGCGTTTCTCTCGCTTGAATCGATTATACGCCTCATCCAAGTAAACAAGCATCACTACACCTGTCTCCGCAGCCAGTCCCGCCAACGCGATGAATCCCACAGCAACCGCGACGGATGTATTGAATCCTAAGAGATACATCAGCCAGATTCCACCAACCAGAGCGAATGGAAGTGACAACATAACCACGAGTGATTCCGTGATGTTTTTAAAATGAAAGAACAACAAGAAAAAGATAATGAGTATCGTTAGAGGAATAAGAAGTTGCATGCGTTTGGCTACTCGTTCCATATATTCATACTGTCCTGACCATACCAGAGAATACCTCTCCGGAAGCTCGATATTTCGATTGAGAATATCCTTGGCTTGATGGACGTACGTTCCAACATCCACGCCGCGGATATCGACGTAAACCCACAAGGTTTTGCGCGCGTTCTCTGTCTTAATCATCGGCGGCCCATCCACAATTCTAATATCCGCCACCTGTTCCATGGGCACTGTAAATCCTTGCGGCGTCGGGACACGAATACGCCGGATGCTCTCCAAGTCGTCCCGTTTCTCACGTGGATAACGAACATTGATGGGATAACGCGCGTTGCCTTCTATTGTGTGAGAGACATTCATTCCCCCCAAAGCGGATGTGATAACATCCTCCACTTGCGCGATTCTAAGTCCGTAGCGTGCCGCTTTTTCGCGGTCGATATCAATGTCAATATATCGCCCGCCAACAACACGTTCCGCAAATGCGGAAACGGTTCCGGGCACTCCTTTGATGACAGCTTCAATCCGTTCTCCCAATCGGGCGAGTTCGTACAAATCGTCGCCCATAATTTTAATTCCAACCGGCGTTTTGATGCCGGTGGATAGCATATCAATGCGCGTGCGAATGGGCATCGTCCATGCGTTGGTTAAACCGGGAATCTGAATGGCAGCGTCGAGTTCCTGAATCAACTTCTCCATCGTCATCCCTTTGCGCCATTTCGAGCGATCCTGATGCAAGATAATCGTGGTTTCTATCATGGATAACGGCGCCGGATCAGTAGCGGTTTCTGCGCGTCCGATTTTCCCGAAGACGTGTTTGACTTCCGGAAATGTTTTAATGATTTTGTCGGTTTGCTGCAACAACTCCCGCGCCTTCATCGAAGATATTCCCGGAGGCGTCGTCGGCATGTACAGCAAATCTCCTTCGTTCAGTGGCGGCATGAACTCAGAACCTAACTGGCTCCACGGAAAGAACGTCACGGCAAGAATACTCACAGCTAAGCCAATCACAAGAAGCGGATATTTCAGCGCCCCTCGAATCACCGGGCGGTAGAGCATGATGAAAAAACGGCTGAGTGGATTCTTGTTTTCAGCTCGTATTTTGCCGCGAATGAAATAAAACATCAACACCGGGATAATCGTAATTGCGAGCAGCGCCGAAGCCGCCATCGCAAACGTTTTGGTATAGGCCAGTGGACTAAAAAGACGCCCTTCCTGAGCTTGAAGACTGAAGACGGGAAAAAACGATACGGTGACAATCAACAGACTGTAAAAAAGAGCCGGCCCGACTTCTTTTGCAGCGTCCAGAATTATATTCAGATGAGGTTTTTTATCACGATCTCTTTCGAGGTGTTTATGGGCATTTTCTACCATTACGATAGAGGCATCCACCATCACTCCAATGGCAATAGCAATGCCCCCGAGGGACATGATGTTCGCATTAATCCCCAAAACTCTCATGGCGATGAACGCCATCAGAACTCCGGTGGGGAGAGTAAATATAGCGACCAGGGAGCTCTGGGCATGCAGGAGAAAAAGCAGAATGATCAATGCGACGACGATCATTTCCTCGGTGAGCTTCTCTCGAAGTGTCGCTATTGCGCGATGAATCAGAGCCGAGCGATCATAGGCCTCGACAATCTCTACACCTTCCGGCAATCCACTGCGCAAGTCCTGCAATTTTGCTTTGACACGGTCAATGACTTTTAGAGCATTCTCTCCATAACGAATAACGGCAATTCCCCCAACAACTTCTCCTTCGCCATTCCATTCGGCAATGCCGCGGCGCAGTTCCGGTCCTACCTGTACGTGGGCAACTTGTTTAAGACGTATCGGCGTTCCGGAAGGTCCGGGAGAGATGGGAATGTTCTCGATTTGTCGAATCCGTTCATCATCCGATTCTCCTCGGATGTATCCCAAACCTCGAATGAAAAATTCGGTTTCTCCCATTTCGAGGAGTCGTCCGCCCACATCGCTATTCGATTCCTTGATAGCCATCTTTACATGGCTAATCGGTATCCCAAAGGAAGCTAACGCATCCGGATCAACGACCACTTGATATTGCTTGACAAAACCACCAACGGAAGCGACTTCCGCGACACCCGGAACAGATTGTAATTCGTATTTGATATACCAATCCTCGATAGAACGTAACTGGGCTAAGTCGTGATTCTTCGATTGCAGTGTCCATTCATAAACCCAGCCCAGTCCCGTTGCATCCGGTCCCAAGCGCGGCACAACTCCCAAGGGAAGGTCTTTTTGAGCCGTATTCAAATATTCCAAAACGCGGCTACGGGCCCAGTATAAATCCGTACCGTCCTCAAAAATCAGATAGACCATTCCGAAATTGAAGAATGAGTATCCGCGAACATCTTTCACATAAGGAACCGCTAAAAGCGCGGTGGTCAAGGGATAGATAACCTGATCTTCCACGACCTGCGGAGCCTGACCCGGATAATCTGCGACGATAATGACTTGAACGTCCGACAGATCCGGAATCGCATCAACAGGAATTGTCAACAGACTGTGCACTCCGATGACGATAATCGCCAAAGTTGCCAGAATAACCAACAGGCGATTCCGAACAGAAGCTTCTATGATTTTCTCGATCATCAGGTTTGATTCCTTCTATCGCATATTGGAATGATCATGAGCATCCATCTCAATCGGTTTTAGGGACATGCCGCACACAGAGCACTTCTTGTCTTTTTCACTTTTCGGGCGCACTACAGGACACATCACACAACCGTAGGGTTCAGAATGGCGCAACTCTTCCAACTTGTTCGTCGGGACGGGCTCCAAAAACATGTTGCAAAGCGGGCAGCGCGCTCCACTATCAGCCGTGACGATTTCATGATGCATCGGGCACCAATAAAGTGAATCGGAAGTAAACAGGGCGTCCATCGTAGCTCCGGATGCAACATATTCATGCGATGTTTTTCCTTCCGCATCTTTCTTTGATGATTCGTTCATGGAATGTTCTTCTCCGTTATGAGTATATTCCGTGTGTTCCGATTGCGATTTTTTGTCAGTCGCTGCGTTGCCGTCGGTGAGTAGTTTCTGCAGCGCTTCCTGAAGCCGTGCCTCGGAATCCAACAGGAACTGCGAGGAAATGACAATTCGATCCCCTTGATTCAAGCCTGTTCGTACTTCATAAAAGCTGTTGTCCGCTTCTAAACCCAGTTGCACTTCACGAGGCAGGAATTTTCCATCGCCGAGCGCTATAAAAACGACGTCGCGTTTACCCGAACGCACCACCGCCTCGCGTGGGATTGCAACGACATTTTCGAGTTTCCGTGTTTCGATTTGAACCTGTGCATACATATCGGGTTTGAATATACCGGTGGAATTATCCAGCGCAATCCTAATCGTGGCCGTCCGTGTTTTCGGATCCAGATAGGGATAGATATAGCTTACTTTGCCTTTGAACACTTGCTCAGGATCAGAAGTAAGATGCACGACGGCGTTTTGTCCCACTTTCGCCCAGGGCAATTCATATTCGTAGATTTCCGCCTCAATCCAGACCTTCGATAAATCCGCGATTTGGAAAAGATCCGTTCCGGCTTTATTATAACCACCTTCCACGGCATTTTTGTGAAGGACGACTCCCGAAGCGGGACTATACAACGTCATCACACGTGATACCTTTCCGGAAGATTCCAGCGCTTCAATCTGGGCATCAGTGATATCCCAATATTTCAAACGTTCGCGAGCAGCCTTGAGTAAATCTTCAGAACCCGAACGAACAGACATGAGCGAACTGGTTGCCAGAGCGTGAGATCCTTTCAAAGCCAGTAAATACTCCTCCTGCGCGCTGACCAACTCTGGACTGTAGATGTCTAAGAGCGGTTTTCCTTTGCTGACAGACTGCCCTGTTTCGTCAACGTATAATCTTTCGATCCAGCCCGATATTTTCGGGTTCACGAGATAAGTCCGGGATTCATCCACGACAACGACGCCATTAGTCTTCACGGTTCGGGACAGGTTCAGGAGTTGAACCGTCGCTGTTCTCACACCGATATTTTGAACAACGGCCGGATCAACAGAAATCACTTCTCCCTGAACCTCATCCTCATAAACAGGAACTAAATCCATTCCCATCGGGGATTTTCCGGGTTTATCCGAGATATAATTCGGATCCATTGGAGCGCGCCAATAAAGAATCTTCCTTTCACCACTTGCAGCCGTGTTTGTTCTTTTCATGGGCGTCAGGTTCATTCCGCAAATGGGACAGGTTCCCGGCCCTTCCTGAATCACGTTGGGATGCATCCCGCAGGTGTACAATTGAGTGGATGATTCCTCTGATGATGAGCGATGTGAAGTCGGGATTCGTGACACCTGCCAGACATTGACGGCAACACTGACTACAAACAGCATCATCAGGATAACAATAATATTTCGAGCTTTCATTTTAAATACCTCCGATAGAGCGCTTAGATAATCCGCCGTCCGGTCATCGCTTCAATTTTCGCCAGAACAAACTCATATTCCAAGATTCTCTGTCGCAACTCCAATTCGTAATTCAGCAGCGCCCCTTGGATGGAAAGCAATGTCAGGAAATCCACTTTGCCAACCGGATAACCGGTCAGCGCAGATTGAAGTGTTTGCTCTGCGAGTGGAATGATCCCCTCGCGATAAACCGTGATTTGGTCGCGAATCCGCTTTGCTTGCCCGAACAAATCATTCAATTGGAACTTGAGATCATCCAACAACGACTGGAATTCTTCATCCACCTGCCGTCGTTCGATCCGCCGCTGTTCAATCAAATGAGCCTGTTTTTTCTTCCAGTAAAGCGGTATCGTGATTTCAGCTTTAATCGAAAAGAAATCATCTCGCGTCATGCCACCCGGTCCATCGTCACGCTGTGTGTATTGAGCGCCTATATTAAAATCCGGGTAAACACTCTTTCGAGCTAAACGGAGATTAGCCGTTGCGCTCTTCTCGCTTGCTCGATTTGCCTGCACCTCAGGATTAAAATCGGAAATCAGCATGTCAAGGGAATCAACGTCCAGTTCGATCTCCCAAAACTCCAACTGTGTCGGAATTTCCAACGGTACATCTTCTTTTCGACTCAGCAACGCGCTGAGCCGAGCTTTGTATGTTTCTTCCATTTGATGGAGCTTCAGCAGACGATCCTCGAATTTCATTCGTTCTGTTTGTGCTCGCAGGACATCCTGCAAGAGACCATTTCCAACTTCATATTTCGATGTGGTAATCGCAACAAACTGATCCGTCAGTGTTTGATGACTCTCCACAAGCTTTATTGATTCCCGAATAAAGGCCCATTGGTAGTATGTCTCTTTGATTAGCCGGATGATTTTTGCCTCTTCTCCTTGCAGAAGCGCCGCTTGATTGTCTCGTCCGCTCTCAGCAAGGTCTCTCTTTAGGCCAAGTGTCCCCGGAAAAGGAAACTTCTGACTGACTGAAATCCATTTCCCGGTCATCGGCTCTTGATCGAAAGCAAAGGAATTGACAGGCAAATTCGCCAATCCAAAGCCAAGCATGGGTTCCGGTAGCGCACTGGACTGCGGAATCTTCTCATCAAAAGCTTCGACCCGCGCGATGGCAGCTTTCAGCGACGGATTTTCTTGAAGTGCTTCCTGAATGTACCGCTCGAGTACAGGATCACTCCCACCAGCAAAAGCCGTCGCCGCTATAATCAGGATGACCAGAAAGGATTTCATTGGGTAACCATTCTTTTCTTTTGAATCCTATAAAACGAATTGCAAGTGTCAGGCCATAAAAAAACCACTTGGTATTCTACTCTAAGTGGTTGTTTTCGTTTAGATTAAACTCTTGGGCTCTCAAGACTGTCTCGAGCGATTGAAACGACTTTTCTATGCCCTATTTAAAGGTATTTTCAACGAGGCGGTTGTCTGATTTCGATGTTTCCCTTTCATCGTCATTTTTCAGTTTTGTATGAAACGCTAAGGAGGGCAGGCATACAATTGATTTCGACGATTCTCTGACACTATCGCTATTATCATAGTTATGTGTACAGTCGGAGAAAAAGGGATTAGATATGTCTAATCCCTTTATAATCAAAAACTTGCGGGGCCGACGGGGCTCGAACCCTATATATTAACACCGCTTAAGCCTCATAAAATCAATAATTACAGAATCTTTCCGTACGCTTGCAGGTGTCCCATAGTATGACGTAAGTTCTTGTCCTTTGCTCTGAATTCGCCTAAAAACAGTACATTTTCAGTACACGAAAATATAGGAAAGAACTTTGTCGACAGTTTCACATGAACATGATCAAGGAGTTCTCTTCGTCCCAAATCGGTAATACAGAGTCGGAAGAACGACCATGTTGAGTGCGGTTGAAGTCAGGAGACCTCCTAAAATGACGATAGCCATTGGAGTTTGAATTTCTTTACCCGGTTGACCGCCGCCCAATGCGAGCGGTAATAATGCAAGTCCAGCGCACAGCGCCGTCATCAGA
>CAZADO010000291.1:0-2584 GCA_964483885.1 uncultured Alphaproteobacteria bacterium
GATTCTATCGACCTCTATCTGGCGACGACTGAGGATTCCGTTACCAATTTCATTTATGATGCGCGTAAGCTTGTTAACCAGCTCGTCACATCGTACGATCCGCCGGGCAATTTACAAGCCAATCAAATCTACTACTGGCGCATCGTAACGAAGAACCAATATGGTTCGACTAACGGCGACGTTTGGAATTTCACGGTCATCGGCACTCCACTTGCCGGTTCCTATGACATCGGAGGCGGTAATAACGATTATGCGAATTTCTCCGAAGTCGTCAGCGCAATGGCCAGCAATGGTATTTCGGCTGCGGTGACGTTCAATGTTTACGGAACGACCTATAATGAAGCCATCGAACTCGGTGACATCATAGGCGCCAGTGCGGTGAACACCATCACCTTCGTTGACTATCCTGATGCGGATGATGCCGTGTTGAATTATACCGGAGATGCGGTTGATGGCGTCGTGAAACTAAATGGCGCGGACTATGTGACGTTCGATGGCATTGACATTACCGCCGGCGGTGAAACGCGCAAGTGCGTCTATATCGGCGGCAGCGGTGTTTCATGTCAAAACAACACCTTCAAAAACGCGACGTTTGTCGGAAATGGTACCGTCAGCAGTGTCAGCTATTGTGTCAGTATGCTCGGTGCGAATAACGACGGGAACCTCTTTGATAATCTGACGTTATCGAGCGCTCGTCAAGCATTTCATATGACAAGTTACTCTTCTGCCGGGCAGCAATCAGCGGGAATCATCATCGAGAATTGCACCACCACGAATGTGTGGATGGCTGTCTATGCTTCCTATCAGGAGAGTTTCCACATCCGCGACAATGATTTCCAACTGAACAGCGATGCGAACACCAGCACATACGGAATCCACCTTGACACCCAGTTAGCGGGCGATACGGTTTATGTCTATCGCAATGAAGTGCATAACGTTGTATCCACCAGTGGAACCTACAATGCGTTCGCGCGTCTTGATCCGAGCAGCGGGGTAGCGCTCGTCTATAATAACTTCTTCTATGATTTCACATTGACTGGAAGCGCAGGAACTCGCGCAATCTATCTAGAAGTAGGCGAAATCGGATTCTATTTCAACAGTGTGCGTGTAAACGATATCGACGGTACGGGCGCAACCAATACGATCTATTGCGGTTCTTCGAGTGGAGCTTACACTATCGAGAACAACATTATCTACAACGAAGAGGCAACGAACACAGCGTATAACGTCTACGCACTCCTTGGCTCTTATTCTCCAGATGTTCTCGACTACAATGCCTACTACGGTTCCGGTACCGGTTATCACCTTGCGGATGTATTGGATGCCGTCTATGACGATTTAGCTTCTATGCAAGCCGGTACGGATTATGAAGATTACGGTGTCGAAGGAAATCCCGGCTTTACCAGCGCAACGGATTTGCATATTCTCAATACGCAAGGTCTCGTGAGTAACGGTGGAACGGTGATTACCGGTATTTCCGATGACATCGACGAAGAAGCGCGCTCCGGCACTCCGGATATCGGCGCTGACGAATATACCTTCCTTGCACCTGCAAAAGACTATGCCATTCTTGAGATTGTCGATGTGCAGGAACTCTACCCTGAATTAACAGTTGTCACGCTTCCAGTTCGCGTGCAGAATCGAGGTAGCGAGGCACAAACGGATGTGCCGGTACGTCTTTTCTATAATGCCGGTCAGATTGGCGGAGACAGTCTTGTTTCGCTTGCTCCGGAAGAAGTCGATACAGTTTACTTCTCGTGGACGACTCCGGCAGCTCCGGATGCGGGCACACTTGAAGCACAATGCTATCTTACCGATGATGTTGACACATCGAATGACAGCGTGACCGCGGACGTCACCATCGTAGGTACGCCGATGAGCGGTGCTTACGACATTGGCGGCGGAGCCAACGATTACGCGGACTTCGGTTCCGCAATAACCGATATGGTTCTGCGTACCATTGATGGTGCCGTGGTCTTCAATGTTTACGCAGGCACGTACAACGAGCAAGTATCCATCGGCGCAATCGACGGTGCTTCCGCCGTGAATACTATCACGTTCCAAGCGGCGGGTGCGCTCGATGATCCTCCATTGATTAGCAGCGCCTCCAGCCCCGGTGTTCAAATTGACGGCGGAGACTACATCACATTTAACGGCATCGATATCGCGCTCACATTAAATGGTCGCGTCGTCGAAATTACAAACGATGCCGACTACAACACGTTCACGAATTGCGCGATCACAGGAAATGACGTGACGAGTTCCAGCGGCTATGGCGTTTATGTTACCGGCGGTGGCAATGATTACAACCTACTGGACAACGTCACCGTCAGTGGAGCCTACTATTCGGTTCGCTTCTATGGTTCATCATCGAATAATGACGTGAACAATGAAATGCGCAATTGCACCATTACCGAAGGAAGATATTGCCTCTACGTCTATTATCAAGATGGTGCGAATATCCACGACAATGACATCCAACCCGGTTGGACCGGCAACAGCGGGACAACGTATGGTCTCTATATGTATTCGCACTCCTCGGGCAAAACGAGCTACTTCTACAACAACGAGATCCATAACTTCC
>CAZADO010000292.1:0-2607 GCA_964483885.1 uncultured Alphaproteobacteria bacterium
GCTTCGACAGGCTGGATGTCGATGGAGTCCTCTGCGCCGCCCATAAAACCCCACGTGAGGAATGTAAAATTGTATGTGGCGAAATCACCTTGAAAATTTTTCCCATTTATTTGACGAGTGAAGTGATAATCATTTGGAACATTGTCGCCAGAACGCAGACTGAGGAAATCACTTTCAGGAGGATGCTCAAATGCTGAACCGTCATCGTATAGAACGAAAGTCATGTACTCTTCACCATCCGGAGAAGACATAATGCAATACATTGAATCGATATCTACATTGTAGGGATCGCTTATTTTAACAGCTTTCACAACAATAGGAAAGAAGAGATCGACACCGACAGGCAATGCTTCGGGAATCTCTTCTATGGTTATTTCGGCAATACTCCAGTCTTCATCAATTGGTTTGCTTGGAGATTCGCACGAAAGAAAGAGGCCAAAGCTGATTGAGCTTAGAAGAAAGGTCAGCAATAGAGCAGAGTGGCGATTCTTTCGTTTTGTCACATCAGCCTCCTCTATGGTTTCTCGTTATAAATCACATGCAGGAGTACGCGTCCGACATCTTCGAGGGATTGCGGGCTGCATTCAGCAGGTGTATCTCGCACGGTGTGCCAGAATTCGTAGTCGAAGTCAATAATATCGACCGTGGGCAAACCAACCTCGTTGAGCGGAATATGATCATCATAAACAGCGAGCCCGAATTTATTTTCGAATGCCGCAATCCCTAAGTCGCCTGCAGCTCTCCATATCTTCTCGACAATTTCGCGGGCGTAGGCAAACGACGCATCTTCGATAGGGATATGCAAATCCCGGTCGCCGATTAAATCGAGCAGTATGCCGTAGCGCACGCGGGGAATCACGGGATGGGTGGCGAAATATTTCGAGCCGATAAGCCAATCAGTGGGCGAGCCGTCGATGCCGTAGTCTTCACCGTCAAACAGAACGATGTCCACACCGATATCGGGAGGCTCGAGGGCGCAGCGTCGCGCAATTTCCAACAAGACGGCAACACCGGACGCGCCGTCGTTTGCTCCGAGAATGGGTGTATCCCGGTTGTCGGGATTCGGGTCGTGGTCGGCGACAGGCCGGGTGTCCCAGTGAGCGCACAATAGAATTCGCTCATGCACGTCGGGTTTCAAGCGACCGATGATGTTGGACAACTCCAGAGTCGTCCCGCGGTCTTTGCTGTCGTATGTGAAGGTCTGCAAAAAGACGGTGTCCGCCCAAAAGCTGAGTTCGCGCTGCAGGAATTCTATACATTGCGCGTGCCCCATCGAACCGGGATTGCGCGGCCCTAAGGCACACTGCGCTTCCAATAGAAAGAAAGCGTGTCTATCATCGAATTCGGGTACTTCGGCGTACGCCGATGAGTGCCCGAAAGTGAAGACAAGCACCAAAATAAAAACGATGAAAAATTTATCCGCGAATCGCAACATTGACTTGAACTCCAAATTCGAAACTGCGTGATTTTCGCGGAGGAATCTTATCGTTATTCGTACTCATCTGCATATAAACCTGTCCGTTGACGGTGTTGGAGAACGTATAGGTCAACCGCGGAGTCAGATTCCATGAATTCGACTGACTTTGAACCGTGAATTCTCCGTCGCTGATCTGCGTGTTTTCCGATTTGGAAGAACGGTTGTCAAAAGCCAGAGAGATATTGGTTTGATTTGTCAGTCGAAATTTTTTGAGGAAGGGAACCGGAATGCGGAAGCCTGTGCGAATTGAATACCCCACCGTCAGTGAGATTTGCTGTTCACTCGAGCGCACCTTCCTATGGCTGACCACCTGATCTTCAAACGTGTTGCTGGAGCTGTAGCGAATTTGTGAATCCACTCCGTGTTTCCAGATGATATTAAATCCGATAAGTGGGTTCCACTGCTGTGTATAAGACTTGCCGGTGATTTGGCTGGTGCTTCCAGTCCAGTTTTCCCGCACGCGATTGGACAGAGCGTTGTTGAGACTGACCGATTCGGCGACTTTCCGGAAGAGCGAGAATGAAGACAGCCCAGACCAGTCGAAGGTCCAGTCGAAGAACGGGATTGCTGTGATGTCTCCTCCTTTACTGGACGTGAAGAAGACCGTACTTTCACGTGAGCCGGTGTTTGCATTTGAAATCGACGATGCGATGCGAAGGATATGACTCAAGCCGACACGGATATTCTGCCCCACACGAAAGCCCGACCGCAAATCGTAGTCTTCGGTTTTCGAAAGCTGAGGTACCGCCGTGTAGCCTCCGACGGTGTCGACATTCGGAGTTTGTGTAAAACCGAACTGATAACCCCAATCCGCCTGACCGACTGTTGCTGATTGAGCATGTGAGCGTCCCTGATTGTATGTCAGACTGATAGGATCGATGGACTTGGAAACTTTGCGCACGGGATTTAGCACCATATCCAGAAGACTTTCTCGTGGTCTTGATCGAGGTTTCGGAGTCTGGACACTGTCTTCACTCACGGCTCCACTGTCCGGAGGAGCACCCTCTCCTGAAGGGAATTCAGAAAATCCTTCGGGTTCTTCTGAAGATTCTTCTGACGGAGATTCGGCGGGAGGCGCTTTGACGTCCCCTAATACTTGAAAAAGGTCAATCTGGAAATCCGTGCGGATA
>CAZADO010000293.1:0-3271 GCA_964483885.1 uncultured Alphaproteobacteria bacterium
GATTTGCAACACGCTTCCGCGAGGTGGTGTGAGTTATACCAGTGAACGCAAAATGTTCTGGCTGATGCAGAAGCAGGCGCGCAAGATTGGATGCGAGTTGCATCAGATTAGTCCATCCCAAGTTACCGCAGAAGAGTTAAGCGGCTTCGATCATATTGAGCACGCGGACAATGTATCACTGGCGCTGGCGACTTGCGAGAAACTCGGCGTTTCCCGCGCTGTGGCTCTTGAAGGGATGTACCGCAGCCATCCCGATGCGGGAGCGCTTAGAGTCTTTCAGCTTGTACAGGATAGTCGCATTATTAATTTTGTTCATGCGATGGCGGCCAATGATCCGGAATCGACCATCGCTATATGGGAGAAAACGAAAAATCATCTCAAAGATTTGGGCGTTGTGACCGTTTTGCTTCATACACGCGCCGACCGATATGATAGAGCTTTGCAGCTTCTGGAGATGATTAGACAGGATATGGCGAACGAATATCACTATCTTTTTCTGACTGGAGAAAAAACCGCCAACGTTTTCGCGGCATTGCCCCGCTTTGGGTTGGACCAGAAGAAGGCATTGAATTTGGCTCATGCGACGCCGGAGCAAATTTATCATGAAGTCCTTGAGCGCGTCACGTCCAAGGGAACGCTTTTCAGTATCGGCAATGTTGGTGCCGGGGGCTTGAATATCGCTAAATATTTTCGGGAGCGGAGAACGGGTATTTTGGAGGACGCGAAGGAAATTACATGATAGAACTTTCAATCGGTCTTGGAGTCGTCTTCAGTTTGGTTTTCAATGAAATTTTTGGAGCAGCGGCCGGTGGCATTGTCGTCCCCGGCTACATCGCCCTGCATCTTCATGAACCTTTAAGGCTTTTAGGAACGTTTGCTGTCAGCTTTGTGACATTCCTGACCATTCGGCTTCTGTCTCGTTTTATTTTTATCTATGGCCGACGCCGTCTGGTACTCGCGATTTTATTAGGTTTTGTTTTCGGCTACATAAGTCGGCAGTTGATATTTTATGAGATGTTTTCGATGGACGTCCGACTACAGGCCATCGGTTTTATTATTCCGGGATTGATTGCGAATTGGTTTGAACGGCAGGGAGTCGTGAAAACTCTCGCAGCCACGCTGATTGCGGCCTCATTCGTTCGGTTGCTTGTGATTCTGCTGACCGGAGGGAGGATATTTGGCAATGTTTAGACCGTCGATGCGTTCCATCTGGACGCTGATCTTTCTGGCTGTTGTCAGTTTCGGTCTTTTTCAAGTTGTGAATTCCTTCCGGATTCTTCGAAGGCAGCCTTGGTACAATGAAAAGATTCAGGCTACGGAACTTGCTTTGGAAGGATTGAAGGCTTTTCAAAAGGAGCAGCTCGAAAAAGGCGTTTTCTTACGTGACTATGAGGATCCGCACTTCGCGGCGATTATCGGTCAGCAATTCTCTCTGATTACAACCGATTACGGTGTTTTTGAAGCGAAGGTCATGGGAGCAAATCCGAATTTCGCTGCCGTCGCTGTCGATCTCTTCAAGCAAGCGGGTCTCAAGGCTGGCGATGTTGTCGCGATAGGCTGCACGGGTTCCAATCCGGGAGTTAATCTGGCGGTCTATGCGGCAGCAGAAGTGCTGAAATTGCGGCCACTCGTGATTACTTCTATCGGTAGTTCATGGTGGGGGGCGACCGATCCGGATTTCACGTGGCTCGATATGGAAGCGGTTCTCGAGCGCGAAGGATTGATTCATTTTCATTCGTTGGCGGCTTCGATGGGTGGCGGGGAAGACCGCGCAAGGAGTCTTTCCGATATCGGGAAGAATATGATGAAAATCGCCGCCGAGCGCAATGGGGTTCCTCTAATTGAAAAAAGTCTGGCAGCATCCATTCAAAAACGTATTGAGATATATGAACAGGCCGCGGCGGGAGAGCCGATTAAGGCGTATGTGAATATTGGAGGAGGTCTCGCGAGCTTAGGACATGCGGAGAATGGACAGCTTATTTCCAGCGGATACCATCGACATCTTCCTCTTCGGAATTATCCGGCGCGAGGTGTCATTCATCACTTCGCTCAGCGCGGTGTCCACATTATTCATTTATCAAATATCACAGACGTAGCGCGCCAGTATGGCTTGGGAGCACCGCGAGTGCCGTTGCCGGTGGTAGGAACGGGTTCCGTTTTCGAAGAGGAACGTTATGATTTGCGTTTGGCGGGAATAGCGACCGTCATTATCTTTATCCTCTTAATCGTGTTGATCAGACTGGATGCGCGTTTATTCCGTCTGAAAGAAGAAGGAGTCGATCCGGATACGCTGATGTAATGTGAGATATATTCCATTTGTGAATTCTTTAAAGTGACTGTGAACAGAATCATGAAAAGATATCGAATCAGAGAATTGCTTGTCTTCTGTCTTGTGGCGGGGATGACAGCAGGATTATGGGCGAAAACCCAATGGACGCGAATAACTCCGCAGAAATTCGATAGAAAAGTCACCCTGCTGATTTCGGAAAAGAATCGCACATACTTTGAGCTTCACAAAGACTCTGAAATCGAATTACACCTTTCCGGGCCAACGGAATTGAGGGTGATTTCGCGGGTACAGATTCCGTCATCAAAAGATGAACAACGCTATTCTTATATGCTTCGTCGGGATGACGGTGAGTGGATCAAATACTCTCAGCGCGATGAAGTTGCCACTCATGTCCAGTTGAAACAGAACGATTCGAAAAAGATTTCAAATAGTAAGACACGTATTTATGAGATACCGGCGGGCTCGCATACCTATGTTTTTCGGCTTCCCGAGAAATCGTCACGCCGCGCATTTTTACGTTTTCACCTGCGGAAAGGTGATATTGGCGCTCCGGTAAAAACCGTGGCAATAACTCCTCAAAGTGCAAGCGAATCCGTAGAGCTTATCGTGGGCGAGGAGATTACAACCTATTTTCGACTGCGGAATGAGAATCCAGTAAATTTGACTTTGATTGGACCGGCTTCTCTGAAGATTCTGACACGACTCGAATATAGCTCAATTATGCGAGGGCAGCAAAACTACCGTTTGCAAGTTTTCGAAGATGATTCCATCAAGAGTACCTATTCGTTGAATTCTCAAAAATCGGATGTTTGTAAGTATAAAGAACCGTCAAGCCTTGTGCCCAGCAAAGCGGAGAAAATACAATTGGAGATTCCCGCGGGTGAACATGCCTATCGGTTTGTGCTCCCGGAAAATCATCGAACCGTTTTAATTAAATTTCTATTGCCCAAGAAGTATCTCGCTGGGGAGCCATGACATCGT
>CAZADO010000294.1:0-4705 GCA_964483885.1 uncultured Alphaproteobacteria bacterium
CCGCGTTTCGAAAGCATTTTTGTGTTTTTAGGAATTTTCCCGAATAATGAACCGCTCAGCGCGGATGATGGAGCGCGATTGGCGGCGTATCTAAATGACGGAGGAGCGCTCTATCTTGAAGGCGGCGATGCGTGGGCATTCGATACGCCGACGCCAGTGCATCCCTATTTTCATATTGAAGGCTTGACAGACGGCAGTGGCAATGCCGGACCGATTGCGGGTGAGCCGGGAACGGATTACGGAAATATGAATTTCTCCTATCTGGGAGAAAATAATTACATTGATCATCTCGCACCGCAGCAGGGAGCAATAACGCTGCTTCAAAATAATCGCGGCACGAGTCGTTTTCCGGTGTGCATCGCGTACGATAATGGGAATTATCGAACCATCGGCAGTTCGATTGAGTTGGGCAGTCTTTCGGATTCGCAGCCTCCTTCCACGCGTATTCATTTAATAGCGAATTTCCTCGACTGGTTTGGCGTCAAATTCGGGCAGGACATCACAAGTCCGGTGATAACTCATACTCCTATCGAAGGTGTGCAGAATTATGCCGGACCTTTTATCATTGAAGCGGAGTTGCAGGATGTTAGCGGTATCGGAGGTGCGGTTCTTGTCTATCGCGCCAGCATGAGTACGGAAGAAACACTAAATATGCTGCAGCAAGGACAGATATGGCATGCTGTTATTCCGGAACAGCGACCAAGAACGAGAGTCAGTTATCGCATGGAAGTGTGGGATGAGGTCGTTCCGCCGAATCGAACCGTATCGCGTCAATGGAATTTTCGAGCCGGAGAATCGCATGCGCATCTTCTATCCGAAAATTTCGATGAAAAGTTTTCATTGCCGCAAGGATGGAACGTTGATAGAAATGATGAACGTTCCGCCGTTAGTATATGCAACTACGGAGAGCGTTTAGGAGTGCTTGAAATCGGAGATTCTCCTGAAACCATGATTTCAGTAGCAACGACTCCTTTCGATGTGTCTCAGTGCAGGAACTTGTCGCTGTGTTTCTGGCACTATTTGCGTGGAAGTGAGCGGGGCGGTGCAACACAGGCGATTGTCAGAGGGAGCACAGACGGAGGGAGAACGTTTCTACATGTCGTCTGGGAAATGTGGGCACGCACCACAGGGATTTTAGAAGAAGATTATGTCTCAGTGCCGCTCATGTGGGCAACTGGTCAGACGCAAATCGCGCTTCAATTTTCCTATCAGGGAGATTTCTATTGGCGTCTCGATGATATAACGATTGAAGAAACCGATTCCCAGGACAGTTTCTTTATCAATGGGATATGCATCCATTTCGCCGAGGGCGCTATTCATCTTATATGGCCGCCGATACCGGACGCGTCCTATTATATCGTTTATGCCAGCAACCATTTCGAAGACATCGAAACATGGAATCCTGTTGCAACAACAAGCGATACGACTTTTTCAGAGAATCCCGCGAGTTATTCTTACCGTTTCTACCGTGTGGAAGCGCGCTTCGATTCTGCTTCCCCAAGCCATAAGCCTGTGCAGACAAACGATTTGAATACCGCTCAAATCCGCCCTGAAGATCTACGCTGGATGCACAAACTTGAGCGCGCAAGGTAAACACATATTATCATTATTCTCAAAAACCCGGATTTGGGGAGTGCTTGACTTTCTTGAGTTTGCGGCGTATATTAAAGGAAAGCGAAGCACGAGGTTATCATGAAAAGAAACATGCTCTTCTTTATAGGTTTGTGGCTGGTTTTTATGGGAATCGCTCAGGCTTGTCCGCGATTACATGAAAGAATAACCGGCAAACCTGTATCTAATATCGGCCCGGTTCGTGAACAGTCAGGCTTGTTCTCGTTAGATGAGGATACACTGCATAATGTCGATATTTTAGGTTATGAATTATCGGCGCAGGTGGATATTTCGACGCAGTTGTTGGATGGGCATAGTACGATTTCAATGGTGGCATTAGAAGACTCCGTTTACGAAACCTGGATGAGTTTCCACGGTTATGATGTGGATTCTGTCTATGCGGATGACCGCGATGTTGCGTATATTCGCGGCGGCAATGATAGCCTGACATTCGTTTTTAATCCCGCGCTTGCTCCTGATGAAACAACAGCGGTTCATATAATATACAATGGACATCCTCAACATGAAGGCGGTTTTGATCCATGGGGAGGATTCTTCTTCCGAACCAGTGTCGCGTTTTCGATGGGGGATGGGCTTTCCACCGATCCGCCGCCGATGACGGACTATGTTATGCCGTGTTATTTGAATCCGCGAGACCGCGCGACATTCGAAAGCTGGTGGAGAGTGACGACATCTCGCGTCGCTGTTTCCAATGGTATTCTGGTCGATACGGTAAACCACGGCGACGGTACGAAGACATGGCATTACCGACTCGACCAGTCGGTGCCGACGTATTTAATGAGCGTTACCATTGGTGATTATATGACCGTTGTTCTGCAGGAAGAAAATCCACGGATTGAATATCATATTTATCCGTCCTACGAAACCCGTGCAGAAACACATTTCTCCAATGTACTCAATTTTATGGAAGGCTACGTTGAACGTTTCGGAGCGTATCCTTTCGACCGGATGTCATACGCGATGACAAGTTTTGGTGATATGGAACATGTCACCTGTGTCCATCATCATCAGGGGACTGTTGTGGGGAGTCACAGCTATGATTGGCTGTTGGCGCACGAGATGTCGCACATGTGGTGGGGCGATTGGGTGACGCTTGGAGAATGGGAGGATCTCTGGCTCAATGAAGGTTTCGCCACTTATTGCGAAGCGCTTACGATGGAACATTTGTATGGCCCGGAATCATATATGGACTACGTCGTGAGTAGTCTGATGAATCCGTATTTGTCTTCCGGGGAGACATTTCCCATATATGATCCTCAGGATTATTGGTCGTACACGGTCTATGAAAAGGGCGCGTGTGTGATGCACATGCTAAGGCAACTGCTGGGCGATTCGGTATTTTTCAGCGCGTGGTCGAATTATGGCGAAGCGCATGCTTACGATGTGGCCGTGACAGCGGATTGGCAGCAGGAGCTCGAAACGGCATCCGGACAAGACCTTGATTGGTTTTTCCAGCCGTGGGTGTATGGGAGGGGGTATCCAAGGTATTATTATGCAGCGTGGTCTAGCCCGTTGGACAGCAATTTTGTATATATTCGCATTCGACAAAATCAAACAACCAACAACTATTATCGAATGCCAATCGATGTGCGATTTGAGTATGCGGGAGGATGGGATACGACGGTGACGGTTTGGAATAATGCGGTTGCGGAAGAGCTTTTTACTGTTTCGATTCCGGATACGTTTCTTACGATAACGTTTGATCCGAATCGCAACATCTTATGTCGCACTTACTACGAAGATGACGCGACTGTCAAGCCGCCGGTTGCGGCTGATTTTCATTTTTCCGGAGCGTATCCGAATCCTTTCAACAGTACGACGACGTTTGAATTCAACTTGCCTATAGTCGCGGATGTTCGGCTGCGCATCTATGATATTTTAGGGCGGGAAGTGACGACACTTTCCGGAGGGCGAATGCCACCGGGGAATGCGAAAATTCGTTGGCAGGCGGATGAGCTTCCTTCCGGGATTTATTTCGCTCATCTTGAAGTGGGAAAACATTCTGCGGTTGCGAAAGTCATTTTATTGAAGTAATATTTCACGGAACAAATACATCTTTAACTGGACTATTTGGAGACATGAATGGCAAAGCACATTTATTTTTTCGGGGGTGGTCAGGCGGAAGGCCGGGCGGAGATGAAGGAATTGCTCGGCGGCAAAGGCGCAAACCTTGCTGAGATGGATTTACTGAAAATTCCGGTTCCTCCCGGATTCACCATTACCACCGAGGTTTGCACACACTATCAGCGCGAACAAGGCTATCCCGCTGGGCTAGAAAAAGAATTACTCGAACAAATGAGCCGCATCGAAAAGCTCATGGATGCTAAATTCGGAAGCGAGGAAAATCCGCTTCTGGTTTCGGTACGCAGTGGTGCGCGAGCGTCCATGCCGGGAATGATGGATACAGTTCTGAATCTCGGATTGAATGATAAAACCGTCGAAGCGCTTGCCAAACGTTCGGGCAATCCGCGCTTCGCTTATGATTCCTATCGCCGCTTTATTGCGATGTATGGTGACGTTGTGATGGATTTGAAACCTTCGTCGAAAGATGAAGAAGACCCGTTTGAAGTTCTCATCGCTCGCCGCAAACGGGAGCGCAATATTCGAACCGATGTGGAAATGACGGTAGAAGATTTGCAGGGGCTTGTGGAAGATTTCAAAGCGATTATCCGCGAGCACAAAGGCACCATCTTTCCCGAAAATCCCCTGGAACAACTCTGGGGAGCGATTGGAGCCGTATTCAACTCGTGGCAGAATCCTCGCGCTGAAGCGTATCGCAGGCTAAACCGTATCCCGGATGATTGGGGCACAGCCGTTAATGTGCAGGCTATGGTATTTGGGAATATGGGTGACTCATCAGCTACAGGCGTGGCATTTACCCGAAATCCTGCTACCGGTGAAAATCTGTTCTATGGTGAATGGCTGGTAAATGCCCAGGGGGAAGATGTAGTGGCAGGGATCCGGACTCCCAACCCACTCAATGATGACACTAAAAATGAACAGAACCAGCACCTCCATAGTATGCAGGAAGCGATGCCTGGGACATACAAGGAACTAAGCGATATCCGGAATA
>CAZADO010000295.1:0-12543 GCA_964483885.1 uncultured Alphaproteobacteria bacterium
GATGGGAGCACGTCGCTGGACAATTATCCGTCAGTTCTTAGCGGAATCGATAACGATTTCCATGATTGCAGGAATTGTAGGTATTGGGGTGGGTTATGGTTTGGTAAAAATTCTGAATACGGATAAACTTGTGACGTTGCCTGAAGGCTTTGCGCCTCCGATTGTGTCATCGATGTCAATGGTGATTTCTGCAGCGTTGCTTATCGTTGTCGCAGTTCTCGCGGGAACATTTCCGGCAATTCGAGCGGCACGTGTTGATCCAATAAAGGCTTTGCATCGTGAGTAAAAGAATTTTTTTAACACTCTTCATCGCTGCCATCGGAACGATCTGTTTTCAAGGGTGCTCCAGTAGCGATGATGGTGATGACTCCGGAGAGCATTGGCGGCGTTCCCAAGTGCTTGATTTCGGTCAGCGTCCCATTCCCTCTCCCGATGGCGAACGAATTTGTTTTGCCACGGAAGGAACCGGAGAGCATCCGGCGGGAATTTATCTTCTCGAAGGAGACAGCGTCGTTCAACTGACGAATGGCACTCCGCCTCATGCGTGGGATTATGGCTGGTCGTCGAATGGAGCGCGCATTGCTTTTTCCGCACCGGGACAAATTGGCGGTGAATCGGCAGGCATTTGGATTATTAATGTCGGTACACGAGAGCTCAAGCAGATTTGGGATCGCGGATCATCACCAAGTTGGGATCCGGTGGATTCACTGAGATTGTACAGCGCCGGGCCGGAAGACGGCACGGACAACGAAGGAATCTTTCTTATCGTGCTTGAACCGGCGCTTCGCATTCGAGTACAGTCGCGCGGAACATCGCCGATGATGTCGCCTGATCGCAGGTTGTTGGGATGTCAGCTTCCGGGAGAAGGCTCGCAGGGGCGTGCGTTGTATGTCGCGACGTTGGACAGTTTATCAGGAATGCCGGTTGCCTCACACGCCGGAGCGTATTCGTGGGTTTGGGATTCGCAGCAGATTATCTATGAGTTTATTGAGGGGGGAGCACTCGATATCTATTCGGTTTCAGTCAATTCTCCCGGAGAACCGCAATTGCTTATCGCAGGAGCCTCTTTTCCCAAAGCTTTTTCAGGGGAAGATAAAATCGTTTTTGCGAAAGTATCGGGAGCGTCAGCGGGAGGAATTTGCACCATGAGCACTCATGGAGGAGATGCACTGCCTCTGACGACAACCGGCACAAGACCCGTTCCCACTTCAACCGGAGATGCCATCTATTTCGACGATGAGGGCGGCATTTACATCCTGCGCCGAACATCGTAATTGATTACACATTTTTCAATAAAAAGGTCACGTGATAAATCGCGTGACCTTTTATTTTTTCGCTGTGGTGGATTCCAAATCCGACCGGCGTTTATTATTAACTATGATGTGCTGACGACCGAGTTCGTAATCGGACCTTCGGCTTTGCCCTCGATGAATTGGCGGACGATGCCATTTTTCGTTTCTTTAATTTCAGTCGGAGTACCTGAAAAAATGATTTCCCCGTTGTGAAGCATGACAATACGATCAGAAACTTTATAGACGCTGACCATGTCATGTGTGACGACAACCGTCGTGACGTCCAACTGGTCATTGAGCCGCATGATGAGGTCATTAATCGCGTCGGCTGAAATCGGATCCAGACCTGTAGTCGGTTCGTCATAGAGGACGTAGTCAGGATTCATCGCAATCGCCCGCGCCAAACCGACCCGCTTCTTCATCCCGCCGGATAGTTCAGCAGGTTTTAAAGCTTCGATACCCGGCAAATTGACCATTGCAAGGCATTCCTTTACACGCTTATCGATTTCGCTGTTGTTCATCGAAGAATGTTCTCGCAAGCCGAGAGAGATGTTTTCCGCAACCGTCATTGAATCGAAGAGAGCCGCCCCTTGAAAAAGGATTCCGAACTTCTGGCGGATTTTATAGAGCTGTTCCTGCGAAAGGTTCCAGATGTTTTCGCCTTCAATGATAATATCCCCTGAGTCCGGCTGCAATAAACCGATGAAATGTTTCAACAGGACGGATTTCCCGCATCCCGATTGACCGATAATCGCCAGAGACTCACCCTTGTCAATGGTGAGATTTGTCCCGCGAAGAACCGGCTTATCACCGAAAGATTTATATAGATTTTGAACTTCAATCATGTTTTGTTATCATTAAAAGAAGAACATCGCCAGAATATAATCGCTCATTAGAATCAATATGCATGACCAAACGAAAGCGCGAATCGTCGCCTGCCCGACTCCTTCAGCGCCTCCTCGCGTGGAGAAGCCGACATAACAACCCATTAAGGCTGTTTCCGCTCCAAATACGAGTGCTTTAATGAGTCCCGCTATCACATCATAGACATCAAAGAACACAGGAATTTGATTCCAGAACGTCGCGGGGGTCATGCCAAGCAGAACCGTAGCGACGAATGATGCGCCCATCATGGCGATGAAATCCGCCAGTGTGACGAGAACCGGCAGCATCAGCAGATTGGCGTAAAAACGCGGCACCGCTAAATAGCGGATAGGATTGATTCCCAGAGATTCCAGAGCGTCAATCTGCTCGGTGACTTTCATCGTGCCCAATTCAGCGGCGATGGAAGCGGAGACGCGTCCTGCGATAATAAGCCCTGTTAGTACGGGTCCGAGTTCGATAACAATCGCTTTTAAAGTGGACGTTCCCAGAAATTGCAGAGGAACATAGCCCTTGAGCTGATAATTCCCCTGCCAGGCAGTGACGGCTCCTACAAAAACTCCTACCAATAAAACAAGCGGGAGACTATTGAATCCCAGGCGGAGAGCCTGTTCGAAAAAGAGTTTACGGTCTTTCCAAAGGTTTTTGACTCCGGCGAGGATGTGAAAAAGGAGAATTGTTACAGCCCCAGCTTCGGTAAAAAAGCCGAGCGCTGTGCGCCCGACTTTCGCAAGGGTTTGTGTAATGGTTGATGGAGCAACAGGCAAATTCATTGAGAGCTTAATCAGCCTTGATTAAAATTCTGCACCGAGAGAAAAGTAATAGCTGGGTTTCTCTGTATCAAGAAAATCCGTTCGCCATGCGACATCCCACTGCAACACAAAGTAGCCGAGTTGCAAGCGAGGTCCGAATCCGTATCCGACCTGCAAATCGCGCAGATGGCGTCCTTCAGTCGTTTCTTCGGTAATCCGCAGGTTGTCGTCATCCCAGACAGCGCCGATATCGGTAAAAATGGCGCCGCGGATACTTCGAAAATAGAACGGCAGCGGCCAACCAAGCTGCAGTTGCCGAATCATCGGGAAACGAAATTCCTGATTCGTCAGGAAGAAACGTGTTCCGCGCCGCTCAAAATAAGTCCCGCCTCGGAAGGGGAGGATAAAGGATGCGAAGTAAAAATCATCAATATCCTCGACCGGCAAATCGCCTTCATAGCGGCGATTAATCCAGTTCCCGACGCCACCCATGTAAAAGTACTGAGGTTTTTCACCACCGGAGAATCCTCCGGTAATCCTTGCCGCCCAGCTATAATCGCGACCGAGTCGTGTATAATGCCGCAGGTCAGCCTTCGTGATATAAAAACTGGATTCCCATGAATTCTGGGATGATGAATTCGAGAGCGACGGACTGTAGGCGTAGGAGATGCGGTAGCGAATACCGTTAATCGGGCCAGTTAAACCCCATTGAACGGTGTCGTGCACATAGCTGAGTTGGGGAAGAATCGTCCGTCGTTTGGAACTGTATTGGTACTTGTCGATATCGAAATTGTATCGATCTCGCTCGATGAAATGCGCAAAAACGTCCAAATCCACGCGTGAATATTTGGAAAATGGATAGGCCAGATAAACTCCGGTTTGAATCGTGCGATCCCGCACGCGACCGGCGTCGAGGTAATACACATTGCGGAAAAATCCGACGCCGTAATTTATACGCTGCGGTAGGTAGTAGTATTGTATTTGGAAATTCGTATTGTCCAGATTATTGAAATCATAGTAGAGATCCGTGTTGAGCATGATTAGGTGATTGCCGAGGACATCCGAGAAGAGAAATTGACTGGTTCCCTGCACACCGAAGAAACTGGAATACGCAGCCGTGGCATAAACAAAATCGGGAGTTAGCTTCACGCGGTAGTTCTTCGAAGCAAAACCACCTCCGGGTAAACGGCTCGTGGTCGTATCCGGCTCGTCAACTTTTTCGTGTTCCAAACCTCCGTGAGTTGCAAACACATAATTGGAGTAAGGCCGCCGGGCATGACGTGTCTCGGATTGTGACGAACCAGCATTTTCTGCGGTTTCTTCGAAATCAACCGTACCCTTCTGCCGGAACGGTGTCGGAATCAGCTCCATTGCGGGTCTCTCGAGCGCGTTCTTCAGCATGAAAATATCATAGCCGCCGTTGTTCAAGGATGTGAAAACGAGGCGTTGCGTATTGGCGGAATAGCTCGGCTGAAGGCAGCCTGTTAGGCAGTTGGTAAAAGGCTCATTCTCGCCGGTTTCCAGATTCAAACGATACAGATTATAAACGCCGCTCTCATCACCCGAGTAAACGATGGTGATGCCATCCGGCGCGAAAACCGGTGAGCGTTCCTGCGTTTCCGTAAACGTAAGCCGCTGAGCATAGTCGTCTCCGAGGCGAATCAAGTAGATATCCTGCTGACGATAATTCATCTGATGCATCTTTATCGTCTCTCGATAGCCGCGCACGCTGAGAGAATCGCGCCGATCCGATGTGAAGAGAATCGCTTTGGAATCGGGAGACCAGGATGGATCATCGTCGGAGAAAATATCATCCGTAACTTGATACATTTCTCCATCATCGAGATTGACGACGTAGATATCCGAGCGACCTTCAGCGACTCCGATAAAAGCGATTTTTTCACCATCCGGAGACCACGCAGGTTTGAAAATCGCATCCAAATCCCAGCGAAAGCGGCGGCGCACTTTGCGTTTTTTTACATCCAACAAATAAAGCGCATCCGACTGCCCTGCTTTCGACGCAAACGTAATCATCCGGCCATCCGGTGACCAAGAAATCCGTGCGTCGAGCCACTTGAGCTCCTCAAAATCCCCGCTACGCTCGCCGCGTAGGAGCCTTCGGAGCTTCTTCGTGTTTAAATCGAGGAGATAGAGATTGAAATAATCCGTACGGTCTGAAAGAAAGGCAACCTGTTCGCCGTCCGGAGAGATAGCCGGACCGTTATTGACGAAATTGCGCCACTCCATATGATCCGTCAAACGTTCAGCGAATTCCTCGGGCATTTTCATGTCCGCAATCCGAGGCCAATAAGCGCGCCTGAGCCAGGTTTTCCAACGCTTGTTGAATTCATCCATCTCAAGACCGATGGAACTCTTGATTACCTTCGACAGGTCTCGGATGGAGCGCAGTTTGTTTAGAATCTCGCCGACTTTTTGAGAGCCATATTTCTGGTCAATATAATACAAGACAGACTGTCCGCCTTTGTAGGCAAGATAGCCGTACAAGTACTCCATATCCGGCAAGTAGCCGCTGATGGTGGCATCCCGCATAAACATATCGGACTCGGTGTCCCAGATTCCTCGTGATTCGTATTCAGCGAGTCCTTCGATAAACCACAGCGGCAATTGCATCATAGCCGCGCCAATGAGGATAGACTGAAAACCGGAGCCGTGCAGCATTCGAAGCATCACCGCATGGGTGAGTTCATGGTGAATCACATGACGGTAAGCTTCGAAACTTCCCTGATAGGGAATGACGACACGGTTCTTCAGAAATTCAGTAAAACCGCCGAGCCCTTCTTCGGGAAGCGATGTCGTGACGTTCGTCTGCTCGAAGTTATTATGCGAAACATACGTGACGATAGTAACGCGGCTTTCCAATTTGTAATTGAAGCTCCGCTGGATTTTTTCCAGCGCGTCTTCCGCGGTTTCCGCTGTGAATTCCGCTATCGTTTCGCCGCCGTCGGTGAAGTAAATATCGAAATGCTCCGACTGGATATACTTCCACTGGAAGTCCTCGTACTGCACTTTATTCTTGCCGAATTGAGCAAATGCGCTCGAAGCCGACAATAGCATGAGAGCTCCGATAGCGAAACAAAACATGCTTCGAATAGAGCAGCCGTTTTTCATATGTCTCTTGGAAAATCTCATCATGATTTAATTATAAGCGTGCAATCCACCGAAAAAGTAGTTCCCAAAGAAAGAAAGAAGAATCATACCAAATCCAGCCAGAGAAAGAATAGCAGATTTTGTGCCTGTCCAGCCGCGCTGCAGCCGGGCATGCAGGAAACCCGAATAGAAAAGCCAGACAATCAGTGCGCCAACTTCCTTCGGATCCCATGACCAGAAAGAACCCCAAGCCTGTTCCGCCCAGATAGCACCGGCGAAAAGTGCCCCTACTGTATAGAGTGGATAACCCAGCTTCACGGTTCCCGCCGAAATATCATCCATGAGCCCCCGGTCCAATTTCAGTGATGCAAGTCGTCTGCCGCTCTGGAGGAAACTATTCAACAGAAAGAAACAAGGTATTGTCAATACCCACGAAAGACCGAAAAATTCAAAAATCCTAAACGGACTTCCTTGTGTTATTCCAAATATGTGCAATTTTGTAAGAATTCCAGCTATAAGCGCACCTAAAAGAAAGCTCAGGAAGGTTACGGAGGCGAGGTAACCGCCTCCAGAGGTTTTTTCCGTGCGATTTCTCCGTCGGTAAGCCAGCGCCCAACCGATTGCCCCTAAGGGAGAGCCAATTCCGAATGCAGTTAGCGCAGACCCGATGCCATTGATGGGATTCCCGCCGAGGTTCAGGGTAGCTGCACTTGCGGGAAGAGCCTGAAAGAGCGCGAGAATGATAGCCAAAACTAAAGGGAAACCGATTCCCATCGTGAAAGCGATGGACCTCATTTTACCGGACAAAGGCCCTTTCTTCGAGTTTGCCAGTTCAGTGTCCCGCATCAGGTAAAGGAAGGAGGTGACAGCACCGACGGCAAAGGAGCCCGAAGCAATGGCTGCAAGTGTCACATGAATCGTAAGCCAATAGCTCTGGAGAGCCGGCATGAGCTGCATATTGATTTCCTTCGGCAGCAGAGATGCCGTGACCATCAACATGAAGATAATCGGAGAAATTAAAGCGGCCACTTTAAGTCGGCGGTATTTCCAAAGAACAATTCCCATCGTCATCGCTGCCATCCAGCTCATAATCGCCAGATATTCATACATATTCGATAAGGGATAATGTCGGGAAATCACCCAGCGAATAAAGAATCCGACAGTCTGAGGGAGGAATCCCAATCCCACAATCGCCGCACCAATCCATCCGATACGCTCTTTACCGGTTGCCAGAAAAACCGAAAACACAGCAAAGGAAACTAAATAGCACCAGAATGCCCACCAAAATAACCAGATATCAGGAGAAACCATCGTCACATCTCTTAGTTAATGTAAGTCATTGTCCTTTGGATTTAATCGCTGTTTCAGAGAGAATGTTCCCATTAAGAAAAACCAAGCCCCGTGAAAATTTACGGGGCTGGGTAGATTAGCTCATTTGAGTCACAATTTACGTGAAAACCGGATTATTCGTCGGATTCCCCGAGGATTTCACGGACCATATCGAGGAGTTCTTCGCCTTTAATCGGTTTCGTGAGGTAATTATAAGCGCCTTCCTTAATCACCTGCACCGTGTCCTCAATTTTCGGATAGCCCGTGAGAATAACCACAGTCGATTGGGGGTCAACAGCGCGGATTTCCCGAAATACGTCAATGCCGCTCGCACCCTTCAATTTAACATCAAGAAAGGTCAGTCCCGGCAGCTTTTCCGTATGGAGTTTCACAGCCTCCGGACCCGTCGCCGCCGTAATCACTTCATAGCCGGCAGTTTCCAAAAGCTGAGACATGACAGAAAGGATGCTCGGATCATCATCGACGACGAGGATCATATTGCTACGATTGCCGACATCCTGCAGCTTCTGCTTCTCGATGTTGCGTTTTATTTCCTCGATATTCTGCTGGTCATAGAGTCTCCATCCTCTCCAATCGCGTCGCGGTCGAGTGATTGAACCTTCGCGCTCCCATTTGAAGAGCGTCGATTTGGAGACTTGCAGATTATCGCAAACTTCCTTAGAAGAATAATACTTTTGTTCAAGCATTTTCTGCCCCGTTTGGGTGGTCATGTTACAACCTTTTTATAGCTGAAGCAATATATTACATTTCCACACGAAAGTCAAGAGAAATACGTGGAAAATGCTGCTATTGCGCTTCCTTTGGCTTGGATGAATCCTTGTTTTCGGATTCTCCGTCCTTGACCCCTTCTTTGAATTCCTTAACGCCGCGCCCCATACCCCGCATCAGTTCAGGAATCTTGCGCCCGCCGAAGAGGAGCAAGACGACCAGGATAATCAGCAGTATCTCAACCCAACCGAATCTCACAGCATGCCTCCTCGCCTTTTAGCATAAGATATAGCAATATAAAGAATTCCATCCAAGATGTCAAGGAAAAAGTCACACAAAACGCGCGTTTAAAATCAGGGTTCCGTTGATGACACGACTCGGTAAAATTTTATGGCCTCATCAATAACGGCATTCGTATCCAGAAAAGTGGTGTCGGATGACGAACCCTCAAGGGTAGAAAACGTGTCGAAGGGGTTGTTTGAACTGTAGATACGATAATAGGGAGCTCCAGTGGACGTCCAATGAAGCTTCGCATCATCACCCGCTCGTACGATAACGACTTCCGGTGGATTCTGGACATAGCCGACAGCGCGGATAAGGCGATTCCCGACTTTGCAATTCAAGCAGGCGTCATTTTCATTGTACCAGAGTTCCTCGCATTCATCGTACAGGTAGCTTCGACCTGAATTGGGATCGGTTGTGTCCCGCGCGAACGCTTCATATTTCAGGGTGTCGGGATTTCTTAGGGCAATGAAGAAGTCGTCGTTGAAGGTTAGAGGTTCGCCCATGTCATCGAGAAGAATCGCGTTTGCCCACAGAGGCGACCCTGACGGCAATCCTCCCACGACATTTTCCACCGCGCCGGTCGTATCGCTCAGCAGCAGATCTCCGGGCATCCCATAGCCATCATCATCATACACTTCGACGATGACGCGAGTGTGAACCGAGTCAGGTTTCAGCCGGGATACACTGAAGGACGCACCGCAGAGCACGAATGGAATCTGGGTCGGTGTGAATCTGACAGCCCACCGGAATGCTTCGCCACCCGCCCAATTGAAACGATCCGCCGCGCCATTATCGTAGCTGATGGTTGTTTCACAGCCATTAGCGATTTGAAAATCGTAGATGTCTGTCGCGGTGGTTTCTGAGTTTATATCCGTTGCTCGGATGAAGTAATCATAACTGCCGGCGATAAGAGGTCTGAGCACGGCGGAAAATTCATAAGGATTCCCTGTAGGATTCATGGCCGTCGAATCGTACGCGCTGCTGGTGTCCGGTTTGTAGAAAAGTTTGACCGAAACACCCGAGTATTCGTCGAAAGCACTTGCGACGAACAACATACTGTCCGTACTTCCATCAGCAACAGGGTCATGAAGGAGAAGGGGAGGTTCATTTTGGCCGATGATGATAAAATTTGCTTCGCATTCATCGCGAACGCTCAGTTGATTATAACTGATGATTCGTATGCGTGCCGAGGTTGTTCCCGGTCCAGTAACCGGCCAATTCAGATACCACCAGTAGGGTTCTGTATCGAGATACTCCCAGTCAGGTCCCGGCCATTGGCGATTCAGATAGATTCTAACGCTGTCCGTGCTCAGCAAACCCTCTCCTGTCCATCCGATGGCTTCGTTGCTGCCCGCTGTCCATATTTCATTTCCATTTGGTATAATAAGCGTGATGGTAGGATCGGAAATGGAGAAATCACTATCCGAAGAATCGCGAATAGACGGATTATAAGAGCTGACAATCCGAATCCGCGCGTTGGATGTTGCCGGGTCACTGACTTCCCACGATTCGACGCCATCGTTGGGAGTACCCGTAAAAAGGGATTCCCATTCGCCGGTGGGATAATCGCGATTTAGAGAGATATCCACATTGCCGCCCGCACCGGAGTTCCAAAGAATATCATGTGTTTCTCCCCAGAACCAGTTTTCACCGCCATTCGGAGATGTAACGGTGATATAGGGATCCGTGATAGTGAAATCCGCATCCGAAGAATCCCGTGCGCCTCCATAAGCATCGCCCACAATTCGAATCCGGCAGTTTTCCGATGTCGGATTTGTTACAAGCCACGGCTGTACACCATCATTTGTCGTGCCTGAATAAAGTGTTTCCCAGCCTCCGGTTGGATAATCTCGATTTATAGTGATGGTGACATTGCCGTCCAAAGCATCACTATCCCAGTAAATCGTATCAGTCGTGCCGACATACCACGTTTCGCCTCCATTCGGGTCAGTGAGGACAATGGAAGGAGCGGGATGCAGGAAGTCCATGATGACCGGCAAATGGTCTGAAGCGCGGTAAAGTGCATCTGCCATCGCCTGACCTTCAGGGATGGTTGGGGAATCATTGATGTTGTCGTTGCAGTGGTTGCCGTCATTTCCATACGCCCAATACGTCGATGTCAGGCATTCGAATTCGCCCGCGGAAAGGAACGCCTCTGAAGCTATAATTAAATCAAAACGATCATCCAGTCCGCCGGTAGCTCCTCCATCCGGAGGATCAGGTGCTGTCGCTCGTGTGGATTGCGTATGTACCGCAGCAAAACTGCAGTTGTTATTCCAACTTCCGGGAGTGTCTATCGGATCAAAACAGCGTCCCGAATTATCCGCTTCAGAGCCGATGAGTTTTTGGTAACCAAGGTCGTCGCTGGAATAGCAATTAAAATCGCCCATAACAAGAAAGTCAGAGCCATCCGGCAGTGCATTTAGATAATTTCGAAGAACGGTAGCCTCTTCAAGACGCTTCGCTTCGTCTTCAGGTGTATCATTCGCTTTTAGGTGCAGTGAATAAACCCGGAATTCCCCGGTCGCGTCTGTGCCTTTCGGTTTCAATACATACTCGCTGATATCACGGCGGGGAGTTGAAATCTGTTGAGTGGAGACATATGTCACAGTACTGTTGCGATAGAAACAGGCATTATCCGTGTCATACCCGTTTGTCCACGGGACCAACGACCATTCACCCGGTTCGACATAGTTCAGAATATCATTTAAAAACTGATTGACTTCAGTGGAGCTGGTCTGTTCTTGCGTTACGACGATATCCGCTTCCAACGCCGAGAAAATCGTTCGGAAAGCGGGAATGCGTTCCGAGCAAGTACTGCCGCAAAAATTCAGCGCATTGTACGTTATGATGTTTAATGTGTCGGTGTTTTGAGCCTTAATAGCTGAGGATGATGCAAATATCAGCAGTATCGCAACGGCAATATGCGGGAAGGAAATGGATAGAAAGTGATTACGACGTTTCATTTTTTTCCTCATCGGATTTCATCAATGGCCTGTGCATGACTTCTCATGGCATGAATAAATCCTGCCGGGTCTATTCCTGCGTGTCGTCGAAGCATAATTGACCCATCAGTCGCCAGTTTACATTTTATTCAATTCACGCTATCTAATAATTTACTTCTTAGATGCCAAGAAAGCAAGAGAAATTATCCCCTAAGGCTATTCTAATCTTGTGGAAGTCACTTGCAACTAATTGCCGAAGTGTTTATATTTTTTGAATTAGAAAATGTACAAATTCTCGGCGTTTTCCGGCACGTAAAACCATAGAATGAGGCTGTAAATATTAAATCTCAACTATTTGATAATTAGCTAATAACAGGAAGTGAAACATGGAAACTGAGTTAATCTCCTGCATGGATGTACCCCTGAAAGTTGCGGGGAATGAGGAAGATTGCGAATTCCTTTTTCGCCATTTCTTTCGGATGAGAGGCCCCAAACTCATGGCGGCTGATAGGAGGTGGCTTCCTCCTACGGACTTGTTTGAAACTCAGGACGCACTCGTGCTTGTCATGGACATTGCGGGGATTGATCCTAACGATGTCTCTGTGAAAATCGAAGGACATACCTTGACCATTCAGGGAATTCGACGAGAGTTTGATAAATATCCAAAGAGGAATTACTACTTGATGGAAATTGATTTCGGACCTTTTGAACGGCGTTTTCATTTGCCGTGGTTGGTTGATGAAGAGAGGATAGAAGCACATTATTCCGAGGGTTTTTTAGAGGTGGTGATGCCGAAGCAGACGTCAGTATCTTCGACGGGATCGGTTCATATCACACCAGAGGAGGATGACAATGGCTGACCAGAGTAATACGATTGCCCCGCCGCCCGGAGCTGCACCACCTCCTCCCGGAGAAAAATCGGATGTCCTTGTCATTCCTGAGGTGCTTCCCGCATTGCTGCTTAGCGAGGTCATCATCTTTCCGAATGTCATTGTGCCGCTGGTGGTCACCGATGAGCGCATGGTTAAGCTGGTGAATGATGCGTTGAGCGGTTCGAAAATTATCGCGACCTTCGCTCGGATAGTTAATCCGGAAGGCACGGAAGTCGAGAATCAGTTTTATGATGTGGGTACCGCGGTTCAGATTTTGAAAATGTTCCGGGTTCCGGATGGCTCTGTTCGTCTGCTGGTGCAGGGACTCTCGCGTATCCGGCGAGTGGAA
>CAZADO010000296.1:0-6829 GCA_964483885.1 uncultured Alphaproteobacteria bacterium
ACATAATAGCGATTCGGCGGCAGCGGCCAACTTTCGGATTCCGGAATAAGCAGCTCGGCTTCCCTGAATTCTTCTGCCTGCTCGCGACGAGTTATACCGTCAAGCTTTAAAAGAACATATCGTGAACTGAAACGCACATCAACGACTTTGTATCGCTCAGGCTCGCGTCCTTCCACCCGAAGAAACACCCATTCCAGGGCGTCAAAGCGTTCGTCGAAATCGCTCCAGGAGTCGACTTTTAGAGTTCCTTGAAGACCATGAGCCGCAACCACTTTTCCGATGGCGCGAAATTCCTCAGGATTGGGCGGACTCATTCTCTTTGACCGGATCTACGATTTCCAACCCGGCTCGTTCTCCGGATCTCGCTGCTGCGGCAATCACAAGGATGCGCAACGACTTCGCCGTTCGGCCTTCTTTTCCGATGACCTGACCTAAATCGCCATCGCCAACGTGGAGTCGATAGATAATGCGTCCATCTCGTTCGACTTTCTCCACGGAAACGGCGTCCGGATCCGTTACCAGATGCTTGGTGATAAAGCTAATGAATTCTTCCATGGGCGTATCTACCACCTATGATTCTTGTTTCTCGCCAGCGGGAGCACTTTCTTCCGCTGCCTTCTTGCCTTTACGTTTGGGTCGCGCTTCTCTTCGAGCGGCACGGTCGCTTACTTTTGTCTGCCAGCGAGAGGTTTCTTCTGCGATTTCCTCAGCGGATTTATTCCGTTTGAGCAGATCAAACTTCAGCATAATTCCTGCTTGCGAAAACAGGTTTCGTACCGTATCGGACGGCAATGCTCCTTTTTGCAGCCACTGCAGAGCCTTATTTTCGTCAATCTCAATCTTCGCAGGGCGAAGACGCGGGTGATACTTGCCAACGAGTTCCAGATAAGCTCCATCGCGTTTTCGCCGCGAATCCACGGCTACAATACGGTATTGTGGGTTTTTCTTGCGTCCCAGGCGCATGAGTCGAATTCGAACGGACACTGCTTTTTCTTTCTGATTTTTTAGGGTGCCTTCATCATGCGGCGCAGCATTCCGGGTCCGCCGCCTTTGAAATTTTTCAACATTCGCCGCATCTGCTGATATTGGTCAACCAGCCGATTGATATCCTGCACGCGCGTTCCGGATCCACGGGCAATACGGCGTCGGCGTGAGCCGTTTAAAACCTTAGGATTTCGTCGCTCTTCCGGAGTCATCGAAAGAATAATCGCTTCAATCCGGCGCAACGCTCCTTCATCTACTTTAACATCCTTGAGTTTTCCCGCCATTCCGGGAATCATCTCCAGCATTCCCGCCAAAGGTCCCATTTTCTTTAACTGGCGAAGCTGAGTCAAGAAATCTTCAAAATCAAATTCGCGCTTGCGAAGCTTTTGTTCGAGCTTCTCGGCTTCTTCCTGGTCAATCGCTTCCTGCGCCTTTTCGACCAGTGAAACGACATCCCCTTTTCCGAGAATACGCGAAGCCATCCGTTCGGGATGGAAAACTTCCAGCGCATCCAGCTTCTCTCCGGTTGAAATGAATTTGATGGGCTGCTGGGTGACGGCACGAATCGACAGCGCCGCTCCTCCGCGGGCATCTCCATCCAGTTTCGTCAGAATCGCGCCGGTAAACTGAAGTTTGTCATAGAACGCTTTCGCGGAATTAACGGCGTCTTGCCCGGTCATACTGTCCGCGACGAAGAGAATTTCCGCCGGAGAAAGACGCTTCTGAATCTCTTCGAGCTCAGCCATCAGCGCTTCATCTACATGCAGCCTGCCTGCTGTGTCGATAATGACCGGATCCAGACTGTTGCGCTGAGCGTAATCTAAAGCGGCTTCGCATGCGTCGGGAGCACGATTGGCTTTCTCCCGGAATATCGCCACTCCGATTGATTTCGCGAGAACTTCGAGCTGTTCTTGAGCGGCAGGACGCTGAAGATCCGCCGCCACAAGCAGCGGACGCCGTCCTTTCGTTTTCAAATGAAGCCCGAGCTTCGCGCAAAATGTCGTTTTACCGGAGCCTTGCAGCCCTACGATCATATAGACCGTGGGTGGCCGAGGCGAAACGAGTAACCGGCTACTCTCTCCTCCTAACAGCTCGACCATCTCATCAAAGATAATCTTGATGATCTGCTGCGCCGGAGAGACGGAACGGATGACTTCCTGACCTACGGCACGTTCCTGCACTCGCGCCAGAAAATCCCGTGCCACTTTCAGGTTGACGTCGGATTCGAGCAGAACTCGCCGGACGTCTCTCAGAGCGTTGTGGATGTTTGCCTCTGAGAGAGTCCCCATCCCTCGCAGACGACGAAAAACCTTATCCAGTTTCTGCGTCAGCTCATCAAACATCTACTTCGCCATGCTTGCGGATATTTTTTCCAGCAGGTTCGTTGTCGAGCAGCCATCGCGGTAAGGAATCGTCCTGACCTCTCCTCCGGCATTTCGCACGTCCTGCGAGCCTACAATATCCTCGACTTTCCAGTCACCACCTTTGACGAGAATATCCGGCTTCAATGCCTGGATAAGCTCCAGAGGTGTATCCGTATCGAAAAGAACAACGTAATCTACAGGTTCCAAAGCGGCCAGACAAAAAGCGCGATCCTCTTCAGGCACGATGGGTCTCCCCGCTCCCTTGATACGGCGGGTGGACTCATCGGAATTAAGTCCGACAACGAGAAGATACCCCAGCTCTTTGGCTGCCGTCAGATATTCGATATGACCGCGATGGAGAATATCGAAGACTCCATTGGTGAAGACGACTTTTTCACTGCGTTTGCGAGCAACGAACCGACGGCGAAGCATATCCTGTAATGTTACGACACGACCCAAAGGAGTTCTCCTGAAAACATGTGGGCGACATAGGAATCGAACCTATGACCTCTGGTATGTGAGACCAGCGCTCTAACCATCTGAGCTAGTCGCCCGCTTCGCAAACCATAGAGAGCTTCACTCATGGTCATGCTCAATCATGGTGAGCAGACGGTCGCGTTCGATAGGAACCACACCGACTTCTCCACAGACGACGCCCGCAGCATAATTGGCAAGAACGGCACTTTCCTTGAGATCCGCTCCTCCCGTCATCGCGACAACCAATGTGCTGATAACCGTGTCACCGGCACCGGAGACATCGTGGACTTTACGCGCACGGGTACGGATGTGTTCGACATGGTCAGCGTTATGGAAGATGGTCATTCCCTGTTCTCCTCGTGTAATTAAAATATGCTTGCAGCCGAGTTTTTGAAACAGAGAACGTCCCGCGTCTTCCATCTGAGAGTTGTTTGAAATCCGAATTCCCAGCGCCAATTCAATCTCTTTGATATTCGGTTTAAAAACCGTGACACCTTTGAACGCAAAAAAGTTATCGAATTTCGGATCGACGGCTATGGGAATGTTGTGCTGCTTGGCCGCGTTTATAGTTCCTTCGATGACTCGCGGTGTGACGATGCCTTTGTTGTAATCCTGAATAATAATAGCTGCAACATCCGGGATAACTTGTTCAAGGGCAGCAATCAGCGCGTCTTCTTCATCCTTTTTTAAATCAACGACGGATTCGCGATCCGCTCGCACGACATGCTGGTCGCTGGCGATGATGCGCGTTTTTTCGGATGTCGGACGAGTAGAAACCTTTAGGATTCCCTGCGTATCCCCGCAGATATTCTGCAGAATGCCAAAGAGCACTTCCCCGGCTGAATCCTTGCCCACCGCGCCAAACGGAATCGGCAACGCACCCAAGGTTTGGAGATTATTAATCACATTCCCCGCTCCACCCAGTCCGATGGTTTCCGATTCCACTTCGACAACCGGCACCGGCGCTTCGGGCGATATCCTGGAAACGTGCCCCCAAAGATAGCGATCCAGTATTAAATCGCCGACGACAGCGATGCGCTGCCCTTGGGCGCGATTCAGGATTTGGCGAGAGCGCTGAAGGGAAATCTGATCCATACTAAAAAAGAAGAAACTCGCGGGAATTTTCCAGCGAGGAGTGATTCCGGGGAAATCGCGGCGTTACAGCGCGATTATGATTCAAGCTTATGAATACAATCAACCGGGCAAACTTCGACACAGCGAGGTTCGTCAAAATGCCCTTCACACTCAAGGCAGGTAGCCGCGTCGATGATATAGATTTCATCCCCTTCCGTAATCGAAGAAGTGGGACATTCAGGTTCACATGCACCACAGTTGATGCAGGTTTCGTCGATGTACATAGCCATAAGGAATCTCCGGTTTTAAGCTGACAGAAAAATGCCCTAAAGAAGAACCGCTATACCTCCATAATTTCCTTTTCTTTCTGTTCAAGGAGGTGATCGAGTTCTTTGGTATGTTTATTGGTTATTTCCTGAATTTTATCCTGCGTCGTATGGGACTGATCTTCCGAAATCTTCCCTTCCTTTTCCGCCCGTTTCAGATGCTCTTTGGCATCTCGGCGGATATTTCTCAACGCGATTTTCGCCTCTTCAAGGTAGCGCCGAACCACTTTCACCAGTTCTCGCCGACGCTCTTCAGTGAGGGGAGGAACCGGCAGCCGGATAAACGTTCCATCATTCAATGGCGTCAAACCAAGCTCGGATTTCTGAATCGCTTTTTCAATGGCGCTCAGGACATTTTTATCCCACGGTTGAATCGCGATGGTTTTCGGATCCGGGGTAGAAATGTTGGCAACCTGCGTTAAAGGAACTTCCGAGCCGTAATAATCGACTCGAATGGATTCGACCAAAGCGGATGAAGCTTTACCCGTACGAATCTGAAGCAATTCCTGACGAAATGCTTCAACGGATTTCTTCATGTGCAGGTCTGTGTCAGCAATCGTTTCCTTAATCATGGGCTATGCCCCCGTAATCAACGTTCCGATTTGCTCACCTTGAAGAATGCGGCTAAGATTGCCACATTCTCGGAAATTAAAAACGCGGATGGGAATCTTGTTATCCATACAAAACGTCACAGCGGTCGCATCAATGACTTTCAACTGTTGATCCACAACATCCAGATAGGAAAGCTTGTCATACTTCCGCGCTTGTTTGTTTTTCATCGGATCATCGGAGAAAATACCGTCGACCTTCGTCCCCTTGAGCATGATGTCCGCTTTAATTTGTCGTGCTCTCAGAGATGCGGCGGTATCCGTCGTGAAAAAAGGACTCCCGGTTCCACCGGCAAAAATAACAACCCGGCCTTTTTCAAGATGGCGAATTGCCTTTCGGAGAATCAGCGGTTCCGCCACCTGATTGATAGTCAGTGCGGTTTGAACCCGACTCTTGATGCCAATGTGTTCCAACGTATCTTGAAGAGCCAGCGCGTTAATGATGGTCGCGAGCATGCCCATCTGGTCGCCCGTGACTCTATCCACGCCTAATTCAGGCGCTGACAGCCCCCGAAAGATATTCCCTCCCCCAATGACGATTCCAATTTCAATCCCGAGCCTGAAACCTTCAGCGATTTCTTCGGCCATTGCTTTCAGACTGTCAGGATCAATCCCGCTCTCCCGAGTCCCTATCAGGGCTTCTCCGGAAATTTTCAGCAGGATTCGCTGGTAGATTGCCTTTTTCTGATGGGAAGGATTATTCGCCAATTTGGAACCGGACAAACGAACGAACCGCTAAGGATTTGCCGCTTTTTTGTGCGACTTGATTTATAAGATCACCAATCGTCAGATTGGAATCCTTGACAAACGCCTGATCAACCAGACAAACTTCGGCGTAATACTTATTCAATTTCCCCGCGACGATTTTTTCCACGACCTGCGGAGGTTTCCCCTGACCTTTCACCTGTTCGGCAATGATATTCTTTTCCACATCGAGTTTGTCGGCGGGAATTTCCTGCCGGTGGACATACAGAGGAGATGCGGCAGCCACCTGCATGCAAAGGTCTTTCGCCAGTGTCTGGACATCTGCGTCGTTTGAATCAGCACCGTCAATATCCAGCAGTACGCCAAGCTTGGAGTTGGAATGAATGTATGTTCCGAAAATTCCGGATTTGTCTGTCCTGCGGGCGTAGCGTCGTATCTCGAGTTTCTCTCCAATCGTCCCAATAAGATCCGTCAATTCATCACCGACAGTCTTCGCCGCACCATCTTCCGCTGGAAGAGCGAGGAGATCGGCGACGTTCTTTTCATCTCCGTCCTTCCACTCCAGAACGCGATTGACGATTTTATTCGCGAAGGCTTGAAAGTCTGCGTTGCGTGCCACGAAATCCGTTTCGCTGTTGACTTCCAAAAGCGCCGCTTCATGGCCATCGGGTGAAATCACCGCTACAATCACTCCTTCATTCGCACTGCGGTCTGCGCGCTTTCGCGCCGCCGCCTTTCCTTTTTTGCGAAGGAATTCAATCGCTTTTTCAACATCACCAGCGGACTCTGAAAGAGCCTCTTTGCAATCCATCATTCCCGCGCCAGTTTTTCGTCGCAATTCAGCGACGACTGCTGCTGTAATCGTTTGAGACATCGTGTTAGATCTATCCTCTTTCGTGTTTATGACTTTTGTTCTTCCTTCCCCGGTTCAACATCTCCCCCGCTCACATCCTTTCCTTCCGGCTCTTGTGTCGGAGCGGGAGCGGTATCTGCGGCAGATGGTTCCGGTCTGGAAGACGTGGGCTTTCTCCGAACGCGGGGAGGACGACGGGACGGACGCGCTTCTGATTCCGGGTGAGAAGGCGCTTTAGTTTCCATTTCACGAACCGGCCGTTCTTCCGCGGCGCGCGCCTGACCTTCAATAATCGCATCGGTTATCGTTCGTGTGATAAGTCCGATAGATTTAAAGGCGTCATCATTGGCAGGAATTACATAAGGAATCGGTTCCGGATCAACATTCGTATCCACAATTGCGATAACAGGGATACCCAGTCGACGGGCTTCAGCAACG
>CAZADO010000297.1:0-3781 GCA_964483885.1 uncultured Alphaproteobacteria bacterium
GGCTAGTTTGCGGCTCGAAATGAAAGCCTGCCTCTATGGAAACGACATAGATAAAACCACGAATCCTTTGGAAGCCGGGTTAGGCTGGATTACGAAACTGAAGAAAGGTGATTTTATCGGTCGCGACGTACTGCTTCAAATCAAAGAAGATGGCATCAAACGCAAACTCATCGGTTTCGAAATCGAAGGCGCCGGTTTCCCGCGTCCGCATTACCCGATTCTTGTTGATGGCAAACAGGTCGGTCAAGTAACATCCGGAACCGTTTCCCCGATGCTGGATAAGGGCATCGGTTTAGGTTACGTTCCTGTCGAACTCAGCGACATCGGCACTTCAATTGACATAGACGCCCGCGGCAAATCCCTCCCCGCCAAAATCGTCAAAACTCCCTTCTACGATAGACCGTATTAATCGAATCTTTCCCCACAGGCGGGGGGAGATATGCAAATAGGTGAAGACATGTTTGAGGAACTTGAAAGCATAAACACCCGTCCTAAGCCATTTGAGTTCTATACGGCGAGTGATCTTTGGACGGATGATCATACGTCAAAGAAGATGCTTTCTTTCCATTTGAACAAGGACATTGATGTTTCGTCTCGTAAGGCAGCATTTATCGACCGATCGATCGAATGGATAGCTTCCCATTTCAACATCGACGCGGGAACGAAAATTGCTGACTTCGGTTGTGGCCCCGGATTGTACACCACACGATTGTCTCAAAGACAAGCAGATGTTACCGGAATTGATTTTTCAAAGCGCTCCATTCAACATGCACAGGAGGCGGCCTCGTCAGAAGGACTGTCTATTCGCTATGTAAATCAAGATTACCTTGAATTCGAGAGCAACGATCGATTTCAGCTCATTCTTATGATCATGTGTGATTTCTGTGCTCTCAGTCCTAATCAAAGAAGGCAAATGCTGAGTAAGTTCTACGTTCTTTTGGAACCGGGCGCTTCCGTTCTACTGGATGTATATTCTCTGAAGGCTTTTGAGCAACGAGAACAGACAGCAAAATATGAGGTCAATCTCCTCGACGGTTTCTGGTCTCCGAATAAATACTACGGATTTCTAAACACGTTCAAGTACGATGAAGAGAAAGTAATTCTCGACAAATATACGATTGTCGAGGCAACACGCACACGAACCATCTATAACTGGTTGCAATATTTCACACCTGAAACACTGCAGAAAGAACTTGCGGAATGCGGCTTCGGCGTTGAAAAATTTTATTCGGATGTTGCTGGTTCACCCTTCAATCCTGAGAGCGTTGAATTCGCAGTTATTGCCAAGAAGACATAGAATGTAGCGAGGACGAAAAAAGTTCCGCTCTCCCCGTAGATACGTAATATGTTAGGGTTGGCTGCAAGCAGCCAACACCGCCACCAATTGTACCATTGCGGGTCTGGAGACCCACAACGGCGATCTAAGAAAAAAGGAACAGTCATGATGGCTGCTCCTTTTTTTAAATGAATTTTAATAGCATATCAGGGGATATTTTCTGAGCGGCGGGCTTCGCCCATCCAGAGGCCGAGGTCAATGACTTCGCTGTGTTCATCTTCATCTTCGGATGGTGAATCCGATGACGGGATGTCGTGCTCGCCGAAAGCAGTCAGGAACCAACCCACCCAGCGATAAACATCATTGCGGCGAATTTCCGCGCGGAGGATTTGCATGCGGCGGCGGCGTTCTTCGGCGTCCATGTGATACGCGCGATGAATCGTATCGGCCATGCCTTCGATGTCGTACGGATTCGCCATGAGCGCGCCTTTGGAAAGCTGGTCGGCAGCGCCCGCGAACTCGCTGAGAATAAGCACACCGTTGTTATCGACACTGGCGGCGCAGTATTCTTTCGCGACCAGATTCATCCCGTCGCGCAGAGGTGTGATAAACGCGATTTCACAGGCTTTGTAGTGTCCCAAAAGCTGCGCTCGGTCGAGACTTTGAAAGACATAGTGAATCGGAACCCATCCGTGCTGCGAAAATCGCCCGTTGATACGACCGACAAGACCGTCCACTGTTTCTTTCAATTCTTGATAGCCGGGCACGCCGGCGCGGCTGGGAATAAGAACTTGAACGAGGGAAATGTTTTCGCGCAAGTCTGGATATTTTTCCAGCGCGCGTTCGAAGGACAGGAATCGTTCAGGGATGCCTTTCGTATAATCGAGCCTATCCAGTCCTAACAGCAGTTGGCGTCCGGAAAAATGTTCGTGCAGATACCACGCGGCTTCACCGGCTTCCGGTGTGCGAGCTCCTTCGTCGAATTCCTTGAAATCGATGCTGATAGGGAAATGCGCCACTTTAACCGTGCGTTCGCCATATTGGAAAAACGAAAGCCGTCGCTTGATGGTGACCCAGACTTCCGGGATAAGCGCTTTGACGCATTGCGTGAAATTACGCCTATCGCGCAGCGTTTGAAATCCGAGCAAATCATAATCCATAAGTGCGCGAATGATTTCCTGCTTCCACGGCAGACGGCGAAAAAGGTCAAGCGACGGAAACGGAATGTGTAGAAAAAAGGCGAGTGGGCGCTGAATCCCCATTTTTTTTAGATGATGACCGACGAGCATCAATTGATAATCGTGAATCCAGAGGAAATCCATCGGGCGAATATGCTGTGAAATCGTTTCTGCAAATCGGCGATTGACATCGACGTAAGAGTTCCAATCTTCCAAATCGAATTTGCAGTAGCTTAAAAGATCATGGAAGAGAGGCCAGATGGCTTCGTTGGAAAACCCGTGGTAATATTTTTCAATTTCGTCTTGTGTGAGGAAAACCGGAGCTAAATCGAACGATTGCTTCTGGCTGAAGTCGCTGAGCAAATCGCCTATAGTTTCCTTTTCAACAAATCCGGGCCATCCAGCCCACAAACCTTGGCTCTTTTTCATCACGGGTGTGAGCGCTGTTATCAGACCGCCGGCTCCCGGGTGAATGTGCCGATTTTCACCGTCCTGTTCGACAACAATCGGCAACCGGTTTGAAATGACAAAAAGCCGCTTCCATTTCACTTGCATAGCTTGTCCTGCAATTTAGTCTTTATCTCAGGAAGTTTCGTGGGATGGGGGAGTTTGATTTTGAATATACAGAGTCTGTGTCGGATAGGCAAACTCGATGTGTTCTTTTTCGAATTGTCGAAAGAGTGTCAAATTGATTTTCTGTTGAATATCCATATACAGATTATAATCCCGAATCAGAACATAATAGACCACCTCGAAGTCAAGAGATGAATCGCCGTACTTTTGAAAATGGGCACGGTCAAAACGGGTTTGGTCTATAGATTCGATGATCTCGCGTACCATGCGAGGGATTATTTCCAGCTTATCGACGGGTGTCTGATAGATGACTCCGAAGGAAAAAACGATTCGGCGCTCATTCATGCGTTTGTAATTTTTCACACGGCTGTTGATCAAATCCGAATTCGCGAAGATAAGCTGTTCGCCCGAGAGACTGCGAAGACGGGTTGTTTTTATGCCAATACGCTCCACCGTACCCAAAAAGTCTCCCACAATAATAAAATCACCGACTTCAAATGGTTTATCCAAAACAATAGACACTGAGTTAAACACGTCACTCAGAATATTTTGAGCCGCCAAAGCAATCGCAATACCGCCGATTCCCAGACCCGCAATCAAGGGGGTAATCTCGATGTCCAAATTGTCCAATGCCAGAAGGACAATCACCAGCCATAGAACCAATCGAGCGAAGAAGGTAATAACGCCGTAAGCGGAAGCGCTCGCGGGATCTTCAGCTTTTTTCTTCTGGGTTTCCCGTCCAATTAAAAAAGAT
>CAZADO010000298.1:0-10561 GCA_964483885.1 uncultured Alphaproteobacteria bacterium
TGCCAAGAGCTACGGAGAAAACGCAGCGCTGGGCGACGTCAGCTTTGATGTTGAGTCAGGAGAAATTTTCGGACTCATCGGTCCGGACGGTGCCGGGAAAACAACGCTTATTCGTATTCTTTGCAGTCTTGTCGATTTTGACAGTGGCGAAGCTGTCCTTTGCGGTTTGGACACCCAACGTGAAGCATCTGCGCTCAAGAAGCGCGTGGGCTACATGCCGCAGCGTTTTTCGCTCTATCCTGATTTATCCGTGGCTGAGAACATTCGTTTCTTTGCTGACCTTTTTCAAGTGAAGCGGAGCGATTTTGATAAGCGATTAAAGGAACTTCTTGATTTTTCCAAACTCGGTCCTTTTGCCAAGCGCCGGGCAGGCAAACTCTCCGGTGGAATGAAACAGAAACTGGCACTCTGCTGTACACTTATTCATACGCCCGAGGTTTTGATTCTCGATGAACCGACGACCGGCGTTGATCCGGTTTCTCGCCTCGAATTCTGGGAAATCCTCGAACGACTCTCCAATGAAGGTGTGACGATTCTGGTCTCGACTCCCTATATGGATGAAGCGTTGCGCTGCGACCATATCGCGCTTATAAGCAAAGGGCAAATTTTAGCCACAGACACACCGCAAAATCTTCCGACTCTCTTCACGGGTCAGATTCTCGAAATTGAAGGAGAAGGACTCTTCGATTTCGCCGAAAAATGCCAATCGTTAAAATCGGTGCAATCCGTTCAACTTTTTGGAGGCCGGCTGCATATTGTAACAGATGATGCTGAGGTGTGCCGGGAAGACATCGCGAAGGCAACCGCTCTCTTGCCTGAGCGCATTCAAGCCGTGGAGCCTTCGATTGAAGACACTTTCATTAATCTGCTCGAAGCCAAATGAACGAGACTGCGAACACCTACGCTGTCGAAGCGCATGATCTTACCCGACGTTTCGGAAGTTTTACCGCGGTGGATGGGATAACGATTGCTGTCCGACGTGGAGAAGTCTTCGGTTTTCTTGGAGCCAATGGCGCAGGAAAAACCACAGCGATTCGCATGTTCTGCGGGCTGCTGAAGCCGACCTCCGGAGAAGGAAAGGTCGCGGGATTCGATATCGGACGCGAAAGCGAGAAGATTAAACGCCGCATCGGCTATATGTCTCAGAAATTTTCTCTCTATGATGATTTGAAAGTCGAAGAGAATTTGTATTTTTTCGGGGGTGTTTACGGATTGCCGGATAGGAAATTGGAAACGAGTGTGAAAGCATCACTAACGCGTTTCGGTTTGGAAAACATGCGGGAGGAGATGACAGGGCGGCTTCCTCCGGGATGGAAACAGCGGCTCGCTCTCGGATGTGCGCTTCTGCACGACCCGGATATTATCTTTCTCGATGAACCGACGGGTGGTGTGGACCCGGTGGCTCGCCGCCATTTCTGGGATATTATTCACCATCTCGCTGCCGCCGGAAAAACAGTTTTTGTGACGACGCACTATATGGATGAAGCGGAATATTGCGACCGGATTTCGATTATGCATCGCGGGCGACTGATTGCGCTGGACACGCCCGCTAACTTGAAAAAGAAGATGCAGAAAGCTACGGTTCAGGATTTATTTGTGGATCTTATTCGCAGCGAGGAAACAGCGTGAGACTCTTCGCGATTATCAAGAAGGAATGCTTTCACGTCCTGCGCGACCCGCGCTCGCTGGGGATTGTTGTTCTAATGCCGCTGCTGATGGTTCTCATTTTCGGCTATGCAATCAATCTAGATTTGAAGAATATTCCCATTGCGGTTGTGGATAATGATCATTCGGCGGATTCACGCCGCCTGATTTCCACGTTCACCCAATCCGGCTACTTTGAGGTGCGTGCTTATCCGGGTCATGCCGCTGATTTCGAAGCGCTTTTCCGAGCAGGGAAAATCAAAGGCGGTGTGACGATTCCGCGAGGTTTCGCAGCATCAATGGCCACACAGTTTGAAACACCGGTGCAAATCATCGTTGACGGCTCCGATGGCAATGTCGGCCAGACGATTTTGCAATACAGCGAAGCCATCTTGATGGATTTCAGTGCGCGAATTGTGCCGCAGCAAATGCAGGTACCGGTCGATTTGCGGCCGCGTTTTTGGTACAATGAATCCCTGCAATCGGCTAATTTCATCGTACCGGGACTTGTCGCGGTTATTCTCATGATGATTTCGGCGCTTCTGACATCGATTACGATTGCCCGAGAAAAAGAGACCGGAACGCTAGAACAGCTCCTCGCCGCGCCGGTTCATCCGGTTGAAATCATCGTGGGAAAAGTCGTGCCCTATATTGCGCTGGCGCTCTTGGATGGTTTGATTATTATCGGGGCGGGATTGCTTATTTTTGATGTGCCGTTCCGCGGTTCGCCGATGGTGCTTCTGATGGGGACGCTGATTTATCTTTACCCCTGTCTGGCATTGGGACTTCTTATTTCGACAATTTCCCGGACGCAGCAGGTTGCGATGATGCAGGCGCTTATCATTACGATTCTGCCTTCGGTGATGCTGTCGGGATTTATTTTTCCTGTCGCCAGTATGCCGAAACTGCACCAGTTTATTTCCAGCATCATCCCTGCGACCTATTACCTGCGCATTATCCGCGGAGTTCTGTTGAAAGGAGTCGATGCGACGGCGCTCGCTCCTCAGGCGCTTATCCTCCTCGTTATAGGAACGGTGCTGATGGCGTTAGCCGTGAAAAAATTTAAAGTGAAGTTGAGCTGACCGTGCTGAAACATTTCTTAAAAAAAGAGTTCAAGCAGGTTTTCCGGCAGCGACAGATGGTCGCGATTATTTTCGTGGTGCCGGTGGTTCAGCTTCTTATTCTGGGCTATGCGATTAATCTCGATGTTAAGCATGTAAAGCTTTGCATTTTCGACGAAGACCGAACGGCGCTGTCGCGGCGAATTGTGGATAAATTTGACGCGTGTGGTTATTTCGATTTGGTTCCGACGGAAAATGAAAAGCCCGCTACGATTTTAGGCGCAGGGCGAGCTGATATCGTTCTGAAAATTCCGCGTAATTTCGAACGGGATGTCGGACGCGGTAAGGTGGCGGAATTGGCTGTCATTACCGACGCTCAGAACTCGAATACGGCCGGAATCGCTACGGGATACACACAGGAATTGTTGCGTAATTTTTGGGAAGAAGACGTTAACTGCAAGCTGAGTGCGCAGCCCGCTCTTCGAAATAAATTGCACAAGCTAACGCTCCAGTCGCAAGCATACTACAATCCCGAGTTGGTTTCGGTTTACTATATGGTGCCGGGAATTGTCGTGATTCTTTTAACCGTGATGACGACGCTTTTGACCGCGCTTGGCATCGTGCGTGAGAAAGAAATCGGGACTCTCGAACAGCTCATGGTCACACCGGTCGATAAGTTCCATTTCATCGCCGGCAAAACGATTCCGTTTATCATCATCGCTTTCGTCGAATTGGCGATAGCGCTTCTCGTCGGCACGCTCTGGTTCGGGATTCCCTTCCGAGGAAGTCTCTGGCTGCTGGCCGGGACAGCATCGCTGTTTCTTTTGACGACACTGGGAATCGGGCTTTTCATTTCGACGATTTCAGGCACACAGCAGCAAGCTCTTTTTTTCGCGTGGTTTTTCATGGTCTTCGGAATGTTGATGTCCGGGTTTTTTACTCCGATTGAAAACATGCCTCAAATATTTCAATTTCTCACCTACATTAATCCTCTTCGCTACTTCATGGTTATCATCCGCGCTATATTTCTCAAAAACAGCGGCGCAGCAGATCTCGTCGGTGAAATCTTTGCCTTAGCGCTTTTCGGTATCGTGATTTTTTCGCTCGCACTCTTGCGTTTTCGTAAGCGAATTGCCTAAGCAAAAGAAAAATTTCTTTCCTTCCGAATTCTCCATTCTATCATTGGTTGTTTAACATTGGGGGGCGGGTCGTAGACCTGCCCCTACTGCTATTTATGTATATTGCAGAGCGTGGATCTGTGACCCGATAGGAAGAATTATTTCCATAGCGAACGGACAAGGCAGGCCTTGTCCCTACGACTCTCTGCGGCATAGCGTTAGCGTGATTAGTTCGATAACCATTGAACATCAGCATCACGAACAGTTGCTATGTGGAGTGATATGTCAAATAGAATCCGCAAAACAATGCATTCGTTCTCCTCTCTATAATGGCCCCATGCTTGCAGTATGCAACATGATGAATCTGGAGGAGTACGATGACAAAAGACCCCGAAACCCATGAATTGTTAGAACCCCTTCGCGCGTTTCTCGAAAGTCTGACGGATGATTTAACGCAAGAGAAGTTCCTTCCGGCATTTCGAGAGGAAATCGCGGAGGTGCGCCAAGCCTTCGAGTCACTGTCCCAAAGCCAAGAGACCCTCGAACAGATATCGCGCGGCATTGACCGGCTGAGGGATGTTTTTGCCCCTGCCGGTACGCGTTTGCTGTCGGGTGTCAAAGATTTTGAGCAGCTTCTTACGCAAAATGTCGAGCAAATGCACGGCTATGCAGGGGAGGTTCTTGAGAGCCTGCGCAAGACACATGAGGAACTGGAGAATTCTCTACGGGGGGAAGTCGAGAACGCTCAGGAATCGGCTGCGGCGAGTCGAGAAGCGCTTCGAGAGACCACCGAAAACGTTGAGCAGCAGCTTGCGACCCTGCGCAATGTCGTGCATGTCGAATCCGAAGGAGCGTCTCCGGGCTCGGAAGAACGAAACGTCGCGCTTCAGGAATTTATTGAGGCGGCACGCCGGAATTTCGACGAGAAATCGGAGAAACTACATACCGTTCTTCAAGAGGGTCTGACAAATTTATCCGAGAACAACGACGAACGCCTCGGACGTCTCTCAGAAGTGCTGCGTGAAGTTGCCCGGTCGATTGGGCCCAAGGTGCGGGAAGAAATCGAGGCGGTTCTGGAGCCTCTCGGTGCTTCTTTCCAAGCTGCTGACTCTGAGGACAAGAAAAAGGGCGAGACGAAAGGACGGGGAGCCGCTTCACAGGAGCCCACCGAAACTTCAGCGGATGCGAAGTCACTGGTCACAAAACTCGCGGAATTTCAAAGGCGCAATCGAGAAGGTTTAACCGAACTTCAACGCGTCCTGACAACGGCTGTCGAGCAACTGTCGGGTGAAACGGCGACGCATGAGAAAAAATCGCGGGAATCACTTGCTGCGATTTCCTCGTCTCTTGCCGGTCTTGAAAAGCGCCTTGAAGGGATTCGTAAAACCGGTGAAAAACCTGCGGCGGTCTTGCAGTCTTTATCGGAAGTTATTCTGGAGCAGAAGAAAGAATCTGTCGCCGGTCAAGCGGAGTTCTTCGAAAAGATTCAGCAGCAGATTGCGACCTCTCAAAAAACCATTTCAGATGTCACGGGGCAGATTCAAAGTGAAAACACGGCGAATGCTGAACGTGTCGAGGTCGCTCTTCAGGAAATTCAAGGTGTTCTGTCAGGAAATCTTGAGGCGGAACAGGCGGAAATCGAAAAACTCTTCCAGCATTTTTCAGGTGAGTGGGAAACAAAGTTCACTGGGAAGCTGGATGACGTCACCGAAAAGATCGCCAACCTGACAGAGAACGTTCAAGGTCATCTTGAGACGTTCTCGACAAACCTTACCGGGGAAGCTCAAGCGCAGCAGGAGAGAGTCGAGGCGCTCGAGATTTCCATCGGCGAAATCTCCGGCAGCATCGATGAATTGCGCCGTTTTTCCGTTGAATGGAAGGAAAAATGGAACGGGAACATCGGCGAAATGAACGGGGAGCTCGAGCGGCTGCATGAAGAATTTCGAAACCACTTCGAAGAGTTATCGTCGAACCAAACCGATTTTCGCAGCGAAGAGCAGGAGAGAGCGCAAGAGCTGCATCAGGAGCTGCAGCGCTTATCCGCCGATTTAGAAAAAATTCATGCAGCCCAAAAATCGGGTCCCAACACACTGAAGGGCGCTATTGATCATTCCTACAAAGAGACGCAGGAGAAACTGCAAAAAGTCATTGATGGGGGATATGATAAATTTATAAAACAGATTTCGACGATTCCACAATCCTTGGAACGGTACGCAAATCTGCTTGAATCGCTCCATCAAAGTGACAAACTTGCGTTGGATGCGATTTCTTCCGATTGCAGAAATATCCTGAAGATTGCCAACGACGAATTTCTTGAACTCGAAAACAGGCACGAAGCGCTCAAGAAAATTTTTCCGCTTCTTGAACGGAAATTAGAGCGTCAGTTCAATTCTATCGGCGATATTCAGCAAACCACCGAAACCCTCGACAATACGCTGCAAACAGTAAAAAAGAATTTGCAGGAAGCGCAGAGTTCTCTGACGGATTTAATCAGAGACCAGAAGGATCAGACCGTCGAGTTGGTGGATCGTACGGCGAGAAATGTCAGCGAGGTTGCATCGTCACTGGAACGACTGCGTTCCGACATTGAATTGCTTCGAGAAAATACGCTGGCGATTATTAAAAGAGAGCTTACCGATTTTATCACGAGCAAATTCGAATTCATGGAGAGGGCGCTTGTTGATCACTACGCAAACTTGAAGACGGAGGTTGCCGCTCGATTCGAGCAATACAATCGCGAACGTAGTAGAGGTCGGATGTGGCTTTTCGCGCTGATAGGATTCGGAATTGTTCTGCAGATATTAATTCATTTCATTACCAATGGGCCTCTGGCACCTCCCATACCCTGAAAATATATATGATTATCCGCTCCTGAGGCGGGAATGTTTTCGCGAGAAAGGAAAAGCGAGAAACCGTGGCATCGACTCCGTTTTATGAATCAGCGCAGATTGCCTTGCAATGGCTGTCCGGACTTTTGAACTATGCGAAAAATCGGGTGGATTTTTCTGCGATTACCAACAGTGAAGAAATCCTCGCAGACTGCCGGGAAGCGGGCTGCGATTTGCCCGGATTGGAACGCTATCACGCGCAGTGTTCAGCCGCTCCGGCGTTTGTGCTTTTTGGAGGCGATGTGGAACTCGCCGAGCGTCTGACAAACGTTCTGCTGCTCCCGATTGTCTTTCCTAAAATTCAAACATCAAATGTTATCTGGGAAGTCGAGAAAGGTTTGCACAAAGGCTGGTCGGTTCGTTTCAAAGGATCCGATCGACGGATTTCGGAAACAGCGGTGGAAACTTTTCTTGAAAAGAGTTCCGGTGTTCGTGGCAGTGTGATGGTGCGGTGTGTGCTTCCCACGCAGACATCTTCCCAGTGGAGATTCGTTTGGGTACCGCAGCCGTCAGAACATGAAGCGCTGTGGGAGCAAGCCGAGGGAGTTTGTCTGCTCGCGCAGCAGCTTTCCGCAGTGGTTGTGTTGGACGATACGCCAGAGGCGCTCTTGAAGCTGCTTCGCGATATCGGGCAGCAGCGATGGGAGCTCAAACGGGAGGCTCTGCAGGAACAGGAAGAGAGGGCGCGTCTGGAGTCCGAGATAAGTTCTCTGCTCGAAATTAGCCCTGCTGAGCGAGCCGTAAAGTACGCAGGAGGTTGGAAGTGGCTTCGAGAGCAATGCCGAATCACGCTTCAAGAGGAAAAGGACGGCGTTGAAAAGGACTTGAAAGAGCATAACGGACGATTAAATCATGCGCATAAACTCCTTGCCCAGTACCAGAAAAATTGGATCGCGGGTTTTAATAATCAAGTCAAAAGCCATCTTTCCCGTCGTTTGAAAACTCCGGCGGCGATGAAATTGATATCAGCGCAAGATTCGACGGTCAATACGTTTCTTCAGACGCTGGCTTTGGGAGAGCTTTGGTCGAGGCTTGAAGATTTTTCTGTGGAACGATTGACGGAGCTTATTTCGGGACTGGGAGCACTGGCGGTAAGGCTGGAATTGCCGAAACTCGAGCTGGCGGAAAACAGTTCTCATTGGACCGCAGATAACCTGACGGCAACGTTGGAAAAGGCGCTGACTGAAAAGGAGTTCTTTCCTCATAAGAAAAAAGGCCGCAAACGCCTCGTCAAGACCATCAGTGGCCGCTCTTCCAATGGTCAAAATGACCGCCATGATCGAGTGGACATGGCGCGCGACCTGTCATTGAAAATCATCACCGCGAGTTGGTCGCAGTGGTGCAGACAATTCTTCACCAATATGGAAAAGCATATTGCGAAGGCGGTGGATACACAAATAGCCGCGACAGACAAACCTGCGCGAGCCTACCTGGAAAAAAGAATCACGGACATCAATACGGCGATGGCCGCCCTCGAAAACGAACACAACTCGGAAGATGAACACATTCTTCATTTCGTACGGCAGAGTCTGGAAAGTCTCGCCAAAGAACACTGGCTGCGCCCCGCCTGATTCCTTCCCTAACGTTATCCGTCCCCAAATTTTCCTCACCAGAGCTTCACTTGACTTTCAAGCGTCTTTTCCCGAAATTAAGATAGTCGATTCGTTCGTAAGTCAATAAAAGTCTTTCATGCGCCGAACACTAACGATAATTCTTGGATTCGTTGCTTTTAGCGGCTCACTATGGGGTGGGCTGAAGCTGTCCGAATATAAGCTGTGGCAGCGCTACAACGGTCAGTCGATAAACGTGATTATGTTTCCCGGCATTGCCAGTTTTCGGCGAGCGGAATTACTTGAGCGCATGGCGACGGAAAAACCTCCATGGATTCGGCGATACTTTGCGATTGGCCATCGCCCTCTTTTTTTAGCGGATGATTTCGCAGCGGATATCATCCGGCTGGAACGCTTCTACGCCCGGCAAGGATTCCTTGAAGCGAATGTCGAAGGAGAGGTCATTTCTCAGCGAAACGGCCTGAAACTGAAGGTGCACATCGAGGAAGGAGAACCGCTTCTCCTTCGCTATTACACTCTCCATCTGGGGACAAACGCGCCTATCGGGACCGATTCCGCCAAGCTCGCGCCTCTATTATCACTTCAAATCGGTGAGCGTCTGTCTGAGAGAGCCGTCGAAGCCTCTCGCGATACTATCCTCTACGTTCTCCGAAAAATCGGACATGCGAAAGCGCGTGTCGATGTCGAAACCGTCATCGACAGCACCGCTCGCAGAGGGGATGTGCATTTCACGATTTACTCCGGCCCCTACTGTTTTTTCGGTCCCACCAAGGTCAGCGGTTTGCGGCGCGTCTCACGCGAAGTGGTTCGCCGTGAATTTCAATATAAAGAGGGAGACGGTTTTAATCCGGAAAAACTGGTCGAAACCCGGCGGCGAATCTATCAGTTGGAACTCTTTTCGACGACTATGGTTGAAGCTGATACCAGTGTGCCGGATGTGGTTCTTCCCGTCCGGATTCGACTTCAGGAGGGGCGACGCTACCAACTGCGCACCGGTATCGGATATGATTCCGAAGAACGGTTGCGTGGCCAGATAGAATGGAATGACCGTAACTTTATCGGGAGAGGCAGACGTCTTCAGGCGCGCGGAAAGGTGTCTTCGATTCTTCGGAAAGCCGAGATGCGCCTTTTCTGGCCGCATTTCCCCAATGATGCGACGGAAGTAATCATCGGCCCGAAATGGCAGTTGGAAATCGAGAAAGGTTACGAATTGGAGACCGTCGGGTTTACGAATATGATTTCCGCAGAGCCGTTGCGCCGGGTTACGTTGCGTCTTCTTCATGACTTAGGTTACGCCCAACGTTATGGGACGCAGGATACAGTGGGATCTCCGCCGTCGGAGTATCCGCGTTCGGTGGAAACCGTTCGGCTTTTTTGGGATACACGCGACAGTCCTCTGCTGCCGACCAAAGGACATCTTGTAGGGATTGAACTTTCCGAACAAGGACTTTTCTGGAAAACGGAATATCGATGGATGAGAGGAATTGTTTCCGGGAGGTTTGCCAGTCCCGTCGCCCGTTGGACCGTGCTCGCCGGCAAGGTGGAAACCGGGATGATGATGCCCATTCATGGAGCAGAAGAAACGCCGATTGAGGATCGATTTTATCTGGGTGGTGCGACGTCGGTGCGAGGATGGTCGCGGCGAATGCTTTCTCCGCGAAGTCCGACGGATTCGGGGAATCCGATTGGTGGCGAAGCGACGCTTGAAGCGGCTGTCGAACTTCGCCGTGATGTCTGGGGGGCTCTGGGATTGGCATGCTTCTGCGACGCAGGGTATGTCTGGACGGAACCGTCTAAAATTCACCCGGAGGATTTGCTGCCATCGGCAGGAGTTGGCATCCGGTTTCTGACGCCCGTAGGACCCTTGCGAGTGGATTTCGCGTGGCAGCTTCGCGACAATCCCTATGACAATACCACATGGAACTGGCATTTCTCGATTGGTGAAGCGTTCTAAGAAAAGGTGGCCATTTTTTCGATATGTAAATGACGAAGCGATTTAAAATATTTCTCTGGCTTGTGATTCCCGGAGCGATTGCAGGGCTTCTTGTTGTTGCCGGACTGCTGGTGCTCTATTCCAGCGCCGTGCAGACCAAAATCGCGCGTTCTGTATTGACGTCGATAACTCAGAATTGGAACGGCAGTCTTGCTGTGGAGACGGTGCAGATGCGTCCGTCCGGAGTGTTCCGCATTACGGGACTACGCCTGACGGCTTATGATGAACCGGTCGTGCAAGTTGCTTATGTTCGAGGGCGGATACATCTTTTCTCTCTCCTGCATCA
>CAZADO010000299.1:0-4617 GCA_964483885.1 uncultured Alphaproteobacteria bacterium
AGCGCTACAGCAATAAATAATACTCGCAATTTCATGAGATTAGCCTCCGTTTTGGAAAACTCCTTAAATTCTATGACAGGTGACTTCTGTGAAACCTTGCCCTATTTGCTTAATCTTCTCTGTGTCTATGCCTCTTCCGAAAATTTTCAATGGAAAAGACCCACCATAGAAGAGGATCAACTGATAAACTATTGAAAAATCTACGAATCTACTTAACTGAAAACAACTAACCAAAATTAATATAATAACTTTCCTCGCAAAATACAACACTTTTTGAGAAAGATATAAAATTAATCTGTCCATACTCATTATCCGATATAACAGGTACATTTATCCACAATAATGCATAAAACCACATGGATAGGGGGGATAGACGGAGGTATTGATCTTTGAAGGGAAATTGATGCTTCCGAAAGTGGATTTCGGGAAGCTGGAGTGGAGAGGAATGTTCTATGAAGGTCTCAGGCGGTGAACTGCTCGGGACGTGATTTCAATTGCTCGATCAATATTTTCTGCCGACGTTGATCGGCCAGTAGAGAAGCGAACGGTTCCCATAGCATATTCCTCGGGGACCTTCATTGCTGCCAGCACGGAGGAGATGTCGATTGAATCTGTGTGACATGCTGCGCCTGCTGAAGCGGCAACACCGTCCATATTCAACAGAAGCATATTCGCTTCAACATTCTTGAAACCAACACTCAGTGTATTTGGCAATCGCTGCTCCGGATGGCCGTTTAATTTTACTTCGCCCAATTCTCGTTCGAGACCGCGATGCAACCGGTCGCGCATCTCTTGCATGTGCTTCATATTCTTTTCAAGGTCGCGCTTCGAAACCTCGCAGGCTTTTCCCAGTCCAACAATCTCCGGGACATTTTCCGTTCCCGCGCGGCGATTTTGTTCATGGTCGGCACCGTGGATAAGCTTCTGAAGTTTTATGCCGCGTCGTATGTAGAGCGCACCGATTCCCTTGGGAGCGTAGAGTTTGTGACCGGCGATGGATAAAAGATCAACATGAAGTTCTGAAACATCGGCAGGAATTTTGCCGACGGACTGCGCCGCGTCCGTGTGGAAAACGGCATCTTTGCTTTTAGCAATTTTTGCGATTTCTGCAATCGGTTGAATCGTGCCGACCTCGTTGTTGGCGTGCATAATGGTGATGAGAATGGTTTCAGGCGAGAAGGCTTTTTCGAGCTCATGCACATTCACAACGCCGAATTCATTGACCGGAACATAGGTCACTCGAAAACCATTTTCTTCCAGATAGCTGCAGACTTGAGTGACGGCTGGATGCTCGATGGCCGACGTAATGATATGATTTCCTTTTTGCCGATTCGCAACAGCAGCGCCCTTTATCGCGTAATTATTGGATTCAGTGCCGCCGCCGGTAAATACGATTTCATCCGGCCGGCAGCTTATTAAATCCGCGACTTGTTGCCGCGCTCTTTCAACCGCTTTCTTTGCTTCGATTCCAAACGAATGCGAACTGGAAGGATTGCCGAAATGCTCCGTGAGATACGGCAGCATGGCTTCGATAACTTCAGGGTAAATCGGTGTCGTTGCGTTATAGTCCAGATAGATGGGTTTCAATCTTGAGTCTCGCGAATCGTTACACAATTCTTATCAGAACCATAATGAGCAAGGATAACACGGCCACGGCTGGAAAGGCGGCGTGGGTGAGGATGGGTTTTCTTTCGCGAGTGTTTTGCTTTTCTAAAAGAACAGCTAACTTTTCACCGGCTTCCATCCCGAGCGGACAGGTTACTGCGGAAAGAAAAACCGCAATCGGAGCATAATATAGGGAAAGCGGATAGCCCGTTCCAGCGACAACGCACGCTGGGATTCCCGTCACATAACCCACCAATGGGAACAGATTGACGGCGAGAAGCGCCGAAAGTCCTCCAAGAACGGCTCGCCCGTGAAGGGATTTCTTCAGGCCGGAGCTTAGAACTTGAAAGAGAAACATGAAGGCAGCCGCTTCCGTAATAAAGGCGAACATCGGATTGGAAACCGCGCCGTGTAAAATGGGAAGATGCAGCAGGGAAGCGTCCAGCAGTTTGAACATCAGGGCGACTAGCAGCAGAATGGCGGGAGTCCACAGTTTCTTGCCGTAAGCAAGCCCCACAGACAGAAAAAATATCGCAAATCCCGTCATCACGGAACCGGTTATTGTCCGAGCACACATGCCTCGCAAATACATGCCGAGTCCCGCCTCACAAAGCCCCCAAACAGACCCGACAGCAACGAGAGCTCCTAAACGAAATCCATCACCCGCTTTTTTCATGAACGGTTCTCCTTTCGATAGCTTCAATCAGTGCCGACTGCAGTGAATCGAAATTAATATACAAAAATATTCTGACGATTGCCAAAGCTCTATCACCAACTTGGATAACAAAAAGGGGTCGGCGATTGCCGACCCCTTTGCTCAGATAATTCAGAAAAAATTTACTTCAGCAGAACCATCTTTGATTGCGCACTGAAGTCGTTCACTTCAATGCGATAGATATAGATGCCCGAAGGCAGGTTGTTCGCATCAAAGTTCACTGAGTAGCTCCCAATTTCCATCCGCTGCGATACCAAGTTCGCAACTTCCTGACCCAACAGGTTGTACACCTTCAAGGTCACGAAGCCCGCATCCTTCAACGCGTACGTAATCGTTGTGGTCGGATTGAACGGATTCGGGTAGTTCTGAGCAAGCGCATACTCCGTCGGAACCGGCGCTCCCGGTGTGGCCTCCGCTGTCAGACTATACTCGTTGATAGCGCCGTTGATGTCGTGTGACAACAGACGGTAGGTATAGGCTACGCCATTCACCACGGCACGATCCGTGTAGTTGTAGCTCGAACCATTAGCATCATTGGTTCCGTCAACCGTGCCGACAGTCGTCCACTCGGCGTCCGTGCTGCGCTGAACTTCGAAGTAATCGTTATTCAGCTCGGCGGCGGTTGTCCAAGTCAGTGCAACTTCGTTATTGCCGGCAATCGCTTCGAAAGACGTCAGATCAACCGGCAAGTAAACATCACTGGCAATTGTCAGCGTACAAACGTTGCAGCTCGTGCCATAGACTGAAGTTGAAATGTAGTAGATACCTGCAGGCAAGCCGGTCAGGGTAATCACTTCGTCCTGACCACCGAAGGTGTTGTCTGCCGAACCCACGCAAGTCGAGGTATCACCACAAACCGTTGTCACCATTACTTGGTTATCGCCTGCACCCGAAGCCGTAATCGTCATATTCCCGGTTTCCCACGTGTGCATCAGATAGATAATATCAGGACCTGACGCATAGCAGGTTGATGAATGACATGCATCTGCGAACACACATGGCACCTCGTTGACTCCACAGCATGAACTCTCCCAGTGCTTGTAGTTGAGTACATGCGGAATTATGATTGGATTGTCGCAGGAGCTTGAAATGTCGCAGCACTCGGTCACAATCTTGTAAGTCGCGTAGCAGTCCACATTAGCCTGATAGACTTCAATAAATACATTCCACGGCGTAGCGCCGTTATTGGTGAGCGTCCAACCGGTTGTTGAAGGTCCGCCTGCTAAGGAGCAGTCATCATAATACACATTAGTTTCGACACATTGCGTCGGATTCTGGTTACACAGCTCGCCGTCGTAGATGGTGAGCGTCATTATCGTCATCGGGGGAACCGTGACAGGGAAGAAGTCCACATCGGTATCCGGGCAAATCTTACCGCAGAATTCATCGTCGCAGACGATAAGATGTGGATCCACTTGAGTGGGACAAATATCATTGGGTTCTACCTCTGTAGGCGTGCAGCAATTAACCCACTCTTCGCACGGGGGCATCGGCGTACAGCAGCTAATATCAATCTGATAGGCACCCGAGCCACCGGAATAACCCTCAACAGTCACGTAATAGGTTCCTGCTGTTAGCGCGATAGCATCATCGCAACTAATCCGTGACATCAAACCAACCGGAGAATCGCAGTCATCGTCGTCCCAAGTTATTTGAGTTCCGGCACAGCAATTGTCATGCAGGTAAATTCTGGAATCCCATCCCGTCGCTGTATTGCAGAGCGAAAATTCGTAATCGGCATCCTCACCAATGGTAACTTCGTAGATGATATCTTCACTGGTTTCCAAATCACAGTCATTCCCGGCACCAACCGTCGTAGAGGTATGAGTGTATGGAGTCGAGCAATCCACATAAGCTTGGAAATCCGGTACGCACGGTTCAGTTTCACAGCAGGCGATATCGAGCTGATAAGCGCCGGTAGCGCCGTTGTAACCTTCGATGGTCACGTAATAGGTTCCCGCTGTCAGGGCGATGTGATCACCACATTTAATCCATGACATTGCACCAACCGGGGTATCGCAGTCGTCATCGTCGTAAGCCAACTCGGTTCCGCCACAACACTCGTCATTCAGATATATCCGGGAATCCCACGCATCCAGTTCGTCCGTATTGCAGAGCGAGAACTCGTACTCAGCATCCTCGCCTATTGTGATTTCATAGATGATATCTTCGCTGACTTCGAAATCGCAGTCATTCCCGGCACCAACCGTTGTTGAGTTGTGAGTGTAAGGTGTCGTGCAATCCACATAACCTGTGAAATCCGGCACGCAGGGTTCTGGAGGCGTACAGGTATCGAT
>CAZADO010000300.1:0-2531 GCA_964483885.1 uncultured Alphaproteobacteria bacterium
GGATCCTTATGCCGTCTGGGTATCCGAAATCATGCTCCAGCAAACACAGGTGAATACGGTCAAGCCTTATTATGAACGCTGGATGAAGCGGTTTCCGACAGTCGAATCTCTCGCTAAAGCGCCCTTAGATGACGTGCTGAAAGTGTGGGAAGGCTGCGGTTATTACGCGCGAGCTCGCAACCTGCATCGTGCAGCCATCGAGATTGCAGGTAACGATAGCGGACAATTACCGCAAAGCGCCGCGCTGCTTCAAAAACTGCCCGGTATCGGCCCCTACACCTCCGCCGCAATCGCTTCGATTGCTTTCGGCGAAGCGGTGCCTGTTCTCGATGGGAACGTCGAACGGGTGCTCTGTCGTTTACTCCTTGAAAGGCGGCTTCTTAAGACCACGGCTGTGCAGAAGCGACTGCGCCGAACCGCTATAGACATCATGAATTCGCTTGCTCCTTCTATCGGAACACCCGGCGAGCTGAATCAGGCGATGATGGAACTCGGCGCCAATGTCTGCACGGTTCGAGCGCCGCAATGCATAATCTGTCCGTTGAAATCCTCTTGCCGCGGATACCAGAAACTCGCTGATCCAAGCGTACTGCCGCGCCGAAAGAAATCAGAACCGCTCCCTCATTATAATATCGCCGCGGCGATTATCAAGCGTCGCGGAAAAATCCTAATCACTCAAAGGCCGCCGAACGCAATGCTCGGAGGCTTATGGGAATTTCCGGGCGGCAAGCAGGAAAAAGGCGAGTCGCTTGAAGCTTGTCTGGTGCGAGAAATTCGTGAAGAACTGGCAATCGACATCCATGTCGGCGACCTTTTCGAGACGGTGAAGCACAGCTACTCTCATTTCCGAATCACGCTTCATGCGTTTTTATGCACACATTCACAAGGGCGCATACAAAAACACGGTGTCGCCGCTTTCCGCTGGATTACGCCGCAAGACTTACCCAAATTCGCGTTTCCGAAAGCTGACCGCGTCATTATAGAAAAACTTCTTCATCAAGCATGATTGAACAACGGGAACTCGACATACTCCACCGATTCTTTCCGGTGAAAACAGGCTCGCAGACTGTGCACGGGCTGATGCGCTTGCCGGATGCTATCAGCTTCTGCGATAACTGGAACTCGCCTCGAATGGTTGCTGTGACGCGAGGTGATGACCTTGCTTTAGCCGGTGACGCAAACGCAAGCGGGTGGATGGAATTTATCGCCTCGCTCGATTTTTCAGGTTTTATTCAGGCTCCGGAAACGTTCCTATCGGGTTTAAAACAAATAGACCCAGAGCTCAAAATCTGGCCGCGAGTCAGTTTCGTGCTGGAGACGCCACTCAAAGACATCCCTTATCCATCCAATGCACAAATCCGAAAAATATCGCCGGACGATGCAGCGGTTTTGGAAAAAATCAGCGCCGCTTGGCTTTGGAAATACTGGCGCGATACCGAAGATTTCTGCCGAACAGGAACCGCGTTTGTGACAGTTGTAAATGGACAACCCGCCAGCGTTTCATCTATTTTCTCGCAATCGAACCGCTATGTGGATATTGCCGTCGCGACGCATCCTGAATTTAGGGGACAAGGTTACGCGATGGCCGCCGCACATACACTGTGCCGGGAGATTGTTTCCCAAAGAAAACAACCGGTCTGGAATACGTCAACAGGAAATGCGGCCAGCCGTGCGATGCCGCTCAAACTTGGTTTTCGAGAAATTCCTGCAAAACCTTTCTTTGTGATGCGAAGAGATCTTCCCAATTGATTTGTAAATTCTTTATAGAGGTGTTCTCATGATGAGAAAATCTGTTTTCGTCCGCAGCTTTCTTGGTGTCGTCTTCCTTGCACTGGGCATCGCTGCATGCTACACGAATCCGGAAACCGGTCGCCGCTCGATGAATCTTTTTTCGGCCAAACAAGAGGCGGAATTAGGTTTTTCTGCCTTTGCCGAGCTTAAAAAAGAAACACCCATCTCGACAAATTCGGCGCAGACCGAACTGGTGCGTCGAGTCGGAACTCGCATTTCGTCGGTCGTGGAACTCCCGTATGCCGAATGGGAGTTCGTCGCATTCAAGGACGATGAAACACCGAACGCCTTCTGCCTGCCGGGAGGCAAAGTCGGCATCTACACCGGTCTCTTACCTCTCACGCAGGATGATGCCGGACTGGCGATGGTGATGGGACATGAAGTCGCGCACGCGGTCGCGCGACATGGCGGTGAGCGGATGAGTCAGCAATTACTAGTCAGTTTGGGCGGCATCGGGCTGGAGGTTGCCATACGAGAAAAGCCCGCTGAAACGCAAGCACTCGCGATGGTCGCTTATGGAGTAACAACCACCGTCGGCGTGATTCTGCCTTACAGTCGCAAGCATGAGCTCGAAGCCGATTACATGGGATTGAAATTCATGGCGAAGGCAGGCTATGATCCTCGAGAAGGTGTCGAATTCTGGCGACGGTTTAAAGCGTACAGCGACCAGCGCGGCGGAAAACCACCTGAATTTCTATCCACGCATCCCCTCGATAGCCGCCGCATCCGCGAGTTGGAAA
>CAZADO010000301.1:0-4789 GCA_964483885.1 uncultured Alphaproteobacteria bacterium
GTCTATGGAAAATTCTTCGCGATTCTTTCTATTTCGATTGTAACGACCGTCTTGAATCTTGGATCGATGGGCGTAACGTTTTCGTGGGGCATGCAGCAAATCGCGCCGCAGATAGGCTCACAATCTCTCGGATTCGGCATCACTGCAGCGGCGTTGGCGTCGATTGCGCTGATTCTGCTTCCGATGGCTGTTTTCTTCAGTGCGATTTGTATGGCGGTCGCGACACCGGCGCGCAGCTACAAAGAAGGACAGAATCTGCTGACACCGCTCTATATGGTTGTAATTCTTCCGGCGATTGTCTCTGTGCTGCCGGGAGTGGAAATCTCACCAACGCTTGCCATCATTCCCATTGTGAATGTGTCCCTTTTAACCAAAGAATTTCTGGTGGGGCACTATCCGCCTGTGGAAACCGTGCTGACGTTTTTATCATCCTGTTTCATCGCTGTGATGGCGTTGAGCTGGGCTGTGCATCAGTTCCGCAGCGAAACCGTGCTGTTCCGGCACGCGGAAGACATTCGCTGGTCACCCTTCCGCAGGCCGATTATTCCAAGAGCTTTTCCCAGCGCAACCGGAGCTCTCTTTCTCTATTTCGCCGTCCTTATTCTGACATTTTTCGTCGGAGGAAAATGGCAGAGCGCGAATCTTCTGCCGGGACTTCTCAAAACGGAGATACTGCTAATTCTCTTGCCGCCGATTTTAGTCCTCGCGTGGGGACGATATGATATACGTCGCGCGTTGGGTCTTGTCAAACCTACACCGTCCGTGTGGATTCCGACAATCCTTTTCATGCTCGGCGGATGGTTTTTGGCTGTCGAAATCGCCGCGTTACAGAATTTGGCCTTTCCTTATCCAGAGGAATTCCAATCTTTTTTTGAGGAACTATTCAGCCGGTTGAACAGCTTGCCGTTCTTGCAGGCTATAGCCGTTATTGCGTTTCTTCCTGCGGTTTGCGAAGAATTGCTTTGCAGGGGTTTTCTACTGCGGGCGTGGCTCCCTCGGTTAGGAAAAACACGCGCGATTATTGCGGTCGCAGTTGTCTTTGGTGTGCTCCATCTGGATCCCTATCGTCTCCTTACTACGGCATTCTTAGGCTTTTTATTGACGGTTTTAGCCGTGGAAACAGGGTCGATTTTCCCGGCAATGCTTGGACATGCTCTGATTAATGGAAGCACATTTTTGATTATGCGGCAGCAAGATGTATTGAGCGGGACAACAGGGCTCTCGCTGGAAGAAGAACTCTTACCGTGGTACGTTGTTGTTGGTGCCGTGCTGCTCTTCGCTTTGGGTTGGTGGTGGCTTAGAAAAGCAACCGGAACGAATAGACAACTCGCCGAGCCGAGTTAAACTTATACAACTCGGCTGGAATATAAAAAAACAAAAAGGTAACCGGAATTCACGGTCACCTTTTGGCCCCTCCACGACAGGAGGTTTTCTAAAAGTCCGCTGTTTCGTCGCGGATTTTGTTGATATCGATACCGAGCTTCTGAATTTTTATCTGCAGATTACGCCGGGCAAGATTGATTTCGCGAGCGGTGCGGCTGATATTCGCTGAATATTTTCTGAGCGCCGTTTCAAGGTACTGCCGCTCAAACTGCTGCCGCGCTTCGTGAAAAGATTGAAGAAGGATGACGGTGCCGTTTTGTAAAGAAACGGCGCTTTTTTTCTGCCGAATATTCTCAGGCAAATGTTCGATATCTATCGTGTCGTTGTGAGCACGTTCGACGGCGAGCGATATTGTGTTCTCAAGCTCTTGAACATTTCCCGGCCAAGGATACATCATCAGCGTCTCTAAGGCGCGAGATGTCAGCGATGGAGAGTCCGTTTCTGAGCTGCGAGCGCGTGTGATAAAGTAATTAGCGAGTTCAGGAATATCTTCCGTGCGCTCCCGCAAAGGTGGAATCCGTATGGAAATCGTATTCAAACGGCGGAAGAGTTCTTCAGAGAAATTTCCATTTTTAATATCGTCTTGCAGTTCATGACCGGCACTTGAAATATACCGGACATCCACCCGAATTTCCCGCTCTGTGTCCCCGTTTTGAAACGCACCTTCTTCAAGCGCCTTCAGGAGTTTCGCTTGAATGGTTGAAGGAAGTTTGCCGACGTCATCGAAAAGAATCGTCCCTCCATCGGCAATTTCAAGAAACCCTTTTTGATAGATATGGCGAACGTTTTCACCGCTGTGTACGAGACCGAAAAGTTCGTTTTCCAGAGCATTTCCGGAAACGAACGCACAGGGTACTTTGACGAAAGGGCTATGGCGTCGCGAACTCAGTTGATGGATCGCTTTCGCAAACAGCTCTTTCCCACTGCCCCGTTCTCCTTGAATAAGAAGTCCGGCGTTGGTCTGAGAGAGACGATGCAAGAGCTGAAAAAGTTCGAGCATTTCCGGATGTTTTCCGATAAGGCATTCACGCTCAGACACAACCAGACGTATTGGATTTGCTTTGTTTTCTTCCTGACGCACTCTTTTCGAGAAGAAACCTTTCTTGGGAATAGACGCGAACTGTTTTCTTGATAGGTTTGTCATATAACAATTTCTATACCAGTTCACTCTATTCATCTGCACAAAAAATCTCCGATTCTGTAACTTCATGTGCGAAATAGTACATCGCAGATATTGATGACATCGCTTCGTACGATTTCCTTCCTTTTATCTCTTTCTTTCCATTTCCCCATTTCAGAATAATAACCGTTATTCCGCTGAAACGAGATAACTGTTTCCCTGAAAAAATATAAACAGGTAGCGCCGAACGGTAGTTCGCTCAGCGCGCGTAACCCGGCCGGAATGCAAGGAAATACTTTAGAGGAGGTTTTACTTCGCCCGACGAAAATCGCGGAATGCCCAACCCCACAGGCCGACCAGTGCCGCAAGCGCACCGAAAATGGCGTAGATTCTCGGCATCGAAATCCATTCGGCAACAATACCGGTCAGTGTTGTGCTCAGTGCTGTCAGGCCGACAACAGCCAAGTTAATCATGCTGAATATTCGGCCTTGCATTCGCGGTTCCACGATTTCCTGAATCAACGTAGTGCGTGGGATGACTATGAAGGGAATAAAGAGGGAGTGTATGAAGATAACGATGAAGGTTGTCCAGAGTGTAGTTGTCCACATCAGCGGAATGTAAGTTATTCCGTCGATAATCATTGCGACGAGAATCGTGCGGCCTTTCGGAAGGCGGCTGCCGTAGCGGTGAAGAAAGATGCTCCCAATCACCACGCCCGAAGCGAAGGCTGCTTCAATCGCCGCCATACCTCCGGGGCCGTGATGAAGGTAATCGCGCACATAAATGGGAAGACCAACGATGGATGGTCCCATGATAAATGTATTGTCAACCGCGGTGATTAACAGAAGCCCGCGCAGACGACCATCGTTCATCGCGAATTTCAATCCATCCCGTAAATCTCCCCAAGCTGACGGTCGAACATTGACATCTGGATTTAAAGCCTGCGCGTTGTCGCTGGCTTTTTTAATAAAAAGAAGACACGTGAAGGAAGCTAAATAGGTCAGAGCGTCAATGTAGAATAAACCTTCCACGTGAAGCACTGGCAGAGCGGCTGCCGCTACTATAGGGCCGATGAGCCATGAAAGACTCATCGAACTCTGCATCAGTGAATTCGCCTGTGTGAGCTTGTTCTTTGGCACCAATTCCGGTACAAGAGCGTCTCGGGCGGGGCGGAAAATCGTCGTGAAAATTGCGATGGCGAAAGCGAACAGACCGAGGTGAATTCCCGAAAGATAACCTGCGGCTAAAAGCAGCGGAATAACTAAAACGAGGCAGGCACGCGCGAAGTCCGCGAACATCATCAATTTTCGCCGGTCGAAACGATCCACCAAAACACCGGCGAAAAGTCCGAAAAAAATCGCAGGCAGGAATTGTGCGGAGCCTAAAAATCCCGTCGCGACGCGTGAACCCGTGAGGTCGTAAATAAGCCAAAGAAGAGCAATCCAGTGGATGGAATCGCCGCCGGAAGAAATAAACCCGGAAAGCCAAAGAGGAAAGAGCCTGCCGGGAAAAATGTTTTTTGCTTTTTCGGTGAGCGACATTGCGCGCAAAATTTACTTGATTAGAACAACTTTACCCACAGCACGGCTTCGTATCCCATCGAAACGCCCGAAATAAATTCCCGATGATAAATAAGTCGTTTGAAACGGAACACAGTGATGACCGGCGATCCATTGTTTTTGTGAGATGTGAGTAACCGTGCGTCCGAGAATATCCGTGATTGTAAAGGAACCTATTTCGCTTTGCGGAATTTCGATGGTCCACGTTGCGATGCTATTCACCGGATTGGGATAAGCGCTGATAAGAATTCTTTTTTGCGGTGTAAAATCTTCATAAGGTGGCGACGCCGAAATATAATCCAACGCCGCAACGCCGTCAGGAATACCCCAGCCGTAATCGTTATCGGGAGAATGCGCGTGGCACGCCGTCATGAGCAGCGCTTCCCGTAGCTGCATTGGCGTCCAATCCGGATGCGCTTCCAAAAGCAAAACGCATATCCCCGCGACAATCGGAGTGGACAAGGACGTGCCGGAAACTATCCAATAACCATCCGTACCGAACCATGGTACAGCCGCATAAGTTGCGACACCCTGCGCGCAGACTTCGGGCTTCGTTCGACCGTCATACGTGGGTCCGGGTGATGAAAAATCACTGATGATTCCATAGCTATCCACAGCGCCTACCGCAATGACAGAATCGGCATCCGCAGGAGAGATGATGTGTTCCCATGGGTCATCGCGTTCATTTCCCGCGGCTGTGCAGACGACGATTCCGCGAGAGACAGC
>CAZADO010000302.1:0-2590 GCA_964483885.1 uncultured Alphaproteobacteria bacterium
GTATCCGAAGACGTCCGGCAGGAAGTGCTGACTAATGTCCATCGTTTCATGGACGCGGAGTTTAATTTCTCGCATGTACCGTCGTATTATATCACCGCGGTTCATCGCGAATTGAAGCGCGCCACAGGATTGGATGTTCCCTTTGCCGATTTACGGCAGGCCTGTAACAAAGTCGGCAAAATCCTTTCGGACAGACTGCGCAAACGTTTGAGTTCTCTTCCTACAAAAGAAGGATTTCGCTCAGCGGTGGAATGGGCGGTCGCGGGGAATCATCTCGACTTCCGCACCGTCGGAACCGGCTACGGTTTCGCGGCGGATGAAATCGAAGGTATGTTGAAAAGCAAACTCGAACAGGGATTTCCCATCGATGAATTCGAAAGCTTCTATGAGCTGACTCAAAAAGCGAAGGATGTCCTCTACATTCCGGACAACGTCGGTGAGCTCGCCTTCGACAACATCGTGCTGGATTATTTGCGGGATTTTGGCTGCCGCACAACCGTTCCCTACCGAGGTGGCGCGATTACATCCGATGCGACGTTGGAAGATTTCGAATTTCTGAATACCGCGGCGCACGCAGATAAAATCATTCTCGCCGGGCCGGATACACTGGGCATTTCTATGGAAGAAGCGACTCCCGAACTTACAACCGCCCTTCAAAGTGCTGACCTTATCATAACCAAAGGCCAAGCTAATTTCTACGCAATGCATGCCGCGAAGAATAGTTTGCCCGGTCGAATCGTTTGTCTTTTTACAAGTAAATGTGATGTGGTTTCGATGCTGTTTGGCTTGACAGGGAAAGTGAACATTATAAAGGTACTGAAATGAAAAATCGCGTGGGTGTGGCGAACTGGATTACGCTTTCCCGGCTCGCGTTGGGGCCGCTGTTTTTGCTCCTCTATCTGACGAATTGGCCGGGAGCCAGAATCGCAGGACTTATCGTCGCGATTATCATTGAAGCTACCGACGTCGCCGATGGCGCGGCGGCGCGCGCGCGTGGAGAAACCTCGGAAATTGGCAAACTGCTCGACCCTCTTGCTGACGCGGTCTCGCGCATCTCTTATTTCATCGGTTTCCTCGTGTACGGTTACGCTCAAGCGTGGATGATTGCCGTTTTGGTATATCGCGATGTGGGTGTTGCTTACATGCGCACGCTGGCGGCACTTCAAGGCAAAGCGGTCGGGCGGCGTCCCAGCGGCAAATGGAAAGGCATTCTGCAGGGAACGGTCGCGATTACGATTTTAGCGCTCGATGTATTCAACTTCCCTTGGCTGAGTCCTTACTTCTCGTACATCGTCTACACCTTAATGCTCATCGTCACGGTTTACACCGGCTACACCCTAATCGACTACCTCTACGGCAACCGAAGAATACTGAAAGAGCTGCACTGGCGATAGAAATTCCGCCGCGGCGAATCTCCAGATTCGCCCGGAACGTAAAAATAATGAAAAAACTCCTTCTTTTCCTTGAAACAATACTCACCACCGGTCTCGGAACCGGATTCGCGCCCATAGCGCCCGCGACCTTCGGAAGCGCACTCGCGTGCGTCGTGCTGTGGTTTCTGCCGGGACTGCTCATATGGCCGGGATTGCTGCTAATCGTTCCGTTTGCGCTCTTGGGAGTATGGCTGGCGACACGCGGAGAAAAACGCTGGGGGCATGACGCCAGTCCCATTGTGATTGATGAACTCGTGGGACAATGGATAACGCTTATCTACGCGCCTCATTCTGTAGCACTTTTTATTGCAGGTTTCTTTCTTTTCCGGCTCTTTGACATCTGGAAACCGCTGGGGATTCGCCAAACGCAGCAGCTTACCGCCGGATGGGGCGTGGTAGTTGACGATGTGCTGGCGGGCATCCTTTCGCTGCTGTGCGTGCAGCTCTTGACTCTCACCCCATTTTTTTCGTAGTTTATAAGGATTGAACGACCCCCTTTTTCCCTCCGCAGTTGGGGGGAGAGAAACCGCCGCGGCATGCGTCCCGCGTGCCCGGCAAATCGCCGAGCCGGTGTCGCCTGACCCGGCCGGAATGTTCTTCCAAAAATTATGTCAGAACCACAAGACATACACGCTGAAATCATTGCCATCGGCGATGAGCTGCTCTTAGGGCAAATCGTCAACAGCAATGCCGCTACATTGGGGTGCGCGCTAACAGGTGTGGGTGCGCCGGTTCAGTGGAGCTCTATGGTGGTGGATGATACCAGCGAGATTCAGGCGGCGCTCGCGCTGGCGGTTCATCGCTCGAAAATTATCATTCTGACTGGTGGACTTGGGCCTACTCCCGACGACATCACCAAAGCCGCGGTCGCTAACTATTTCGGGATGAAACTGGAAATGCGGCCGGATATCCTAAAAGCTGTTCAGGCGCGTTTCGCCAGTTTCGGGCGCACCATGCCGGAAGTGTCCCGCAATCAAGCGATTTTTCCTCGCGGCGCAGCCATCATTCCGAATCCTATGGGAACAGCGCCGGGAATTCACATTTCACACGACGAACGCGAAATCTTCGTCCTGCCCGGTGTGCCGCATGAATTGGAGCAGATGACTGAAAATTATCTGCTGCCATGGCTGCAGGATAATTTAGCGCAGCAACCGCTT
>CAZADO010000303.1:0-8274 GCA_964483885.1 uncultured Alphaproteobacteria bacterium
GGCTAAAATCGGCACGATTTGCCCGAGCTTGGTTGCGCGAGCAACAGGATAACATAGAAGCACCAGTATTAGTGCACGGAGAAAGAACCGCAGTGAAGATTTTGCTTGGCATATCTGCATGATGATATATGCGAAGACAAAGAGCAGAAGAAGGTTGACAGCAAATAATGTGTTGCGCCAATGCGCTGCAGGTGTTTCCGCGAAGGGCGAGAGAATGGCTGCGACAAAAGGCGGATAAAAAAACGGTAGAAGATCGCCATCATTCCCAAGTTTCTGGGCAATCGGAAGCGAATGTGTTTTCCATGCTTCCAATTTATGAGCTGGCGTATATATCCATTCGACTTCACCGGTTCTGAAGTAATACGCGCCGAGTTGATTTAAAAATAAATCCGACATCCATAGCGGAAAGGTTGTGCGCTGCCAAAGAAATAGGCCAAGCCCAAGCAGCAGCACAAGCAGGATATCGGAAAGATGTTTTTTCATACAAAGATATCGCCGCTGCTTTTTAAAAAAACGCAGCGGCGAACCATTATGGTGCGAATGTATTACTCATTTTGTCATTCCCCCTATCCTCCCAGCAGAAGGGATTAGGGTCGGCTGCAAGCAGCCAACACCGCAAAGAACAAGTTCCGGGCACGCGAGACGCATGCCGCGGCGGGAGAATTGCGTCCGGGTCAGGCGACACCGGCTCGGCGGGCAAGGGTTGTCTCCCCGTAAGCGGGGGGAATGGGATCGGCTGCAAGCAGCCAACACCGCAGCTTCTTTTTCCGGGTGCGTTTGGAGACACACCACGGCGATCTTAATCGCCGTAAGAACGTCCGCGTTGGAAAGCTTTGCGGTTCAGTTCGATGGTTTTCTTTGGGACGCGGGCTTCAATGGTTTCCAACCAGATTTTTTCGGGTACGTCGAGGTGTTTCGACAATGCTCCCAAGAGAATCGTATTGGCAAGGCGGACGTTGCCGAGGTCTTTCGCGATTTGATCCGCGGGGATTTTATCGGCGTGATAACCTGATTTCTCGAGTTCCGCGAAAGGATCGTCCGGATAGGTCGTTCCTTTCGACAGAAACGCTGTCGTCGGAATCAGGCGCACATCGTTCGCCAGAATCTTCGAGCTTTTATTCGTAAAGTGTGCCCACCGAACCGCTTCCAATGCTTCAAAAGCGAGGAGAACATCAGCGTCACCGACGGCAATAAGAGGAGAATAGACCTTCGTACCAAAACGCACATGACTGGAGACCGCTCCACCTCGCTGAGCCATGCCGTGAACTTCGCTCTTTTTTGCGTCCATGCCGAATCTCATGGCGACTTCCGTCAGAATTTCGCTTGCGAGGATAACGCCTTGACCTCCCACACCTACAATGAGTACATTGGTGACTTTAGGCATGTTCCACCTCCTCTGACACAGGGAATTTTATCGCATTCGGTTTGCATACCCAAGCGCAGACTTCACAACCGGTACACAGGTCAGCATCAATGGTCACTTTCGGCAGACCTTCGGCGGAAAGCTCTTCGGTTGTTATTATCGCGGGGCAGCCGATACGCAGACAAGCGCCGCATCCATTGCAGATTTCAGGGTCAACAACCATCGGGATGCGTTTCAATCGGGTCGGGTAGAGCTGGCATGGATACTCGGTGATAATCACGGCGGGGCCATCGACTTGATAGGAGTCTCGAATCGCTTTTTCGAGTTCGTCGAATTTCATCGGATTCAAGCGCCAGAGATGTTTGATGCCAACACTTCGGCAGACCTCTTCAATGTCAACTTTCGGTGCATCGGTTCCCATGAGGGTCTTGCCGGTGCCGGGATGTTGCTGGCCGCCGGTCATCGCGGTGATGGAATTATCAAGAATCACCACGGTTATGTTGGCATTGTTGTAAACAGCTTCCAATAGGCCTGTGATACCGGAGTGCAGGAATGTCGAATCTCCAATCACCGCGACAACAGGTTTTTGACTGCCTCCAGCTTTCGCAACACCGACCGCATTGCCGATGGACGCTCCCATACAGACACAGGAATGAACTGTTTCCAAGGGAGGAAGCGCGGCTAATGTGTAGCAGCCGATATCACCAAAAACATGCGCGCCGGTTTTTTTAAGCGCGGTGAACGTCGCGCGGTGAGGACAACCGGGGCAAAGTACTGGAGGGCGACTGAGCGCAGGCAACGGAGGCGTTTGTACCGGATGAAACGACGGTTTCAGCCCTGCTTTTTCAAGAGCGATGGCTAATCTCTCCGGGGTGAGTTCTCCAAGGCGACCGGTGAATTCTTTGCCGGTGCACTCGATACCCATGGCTCGGATTTGTTCTTCGAGAAAAGGCTCCAGCTCTTCAACAATCAGAACACGTTTAACTTTTTCTGCAAAACGGCGGATTATTTTTTCCGGCAGCGGGTGAGTCAATCCCAGCTTCAGAAATGACGCGTCCGGAAGAAGCTCTCGAGCATATTGATACGGAATGCCTGACGTGATAACGCCAATGTCCGTATCCTGCATTTCCACCGTCTGCATCGGACTCGTTTCGGCTTCAGCCTGTACCTCCGCAAGTCGCCTCAGTAAATCTTTGTGACGAGGAATCGCGTAGATGGGCATCATGACGAATTTCTTGATGTCTCGCTTGTAACCGCGTAGTTCTTTGTCCAGAGCTTTCTCTTCGACATCGACGAGAGTCTTTGAGTGCGCCAGTCGCGTGGTCAAGCGTACCATGACCGGTAAATCATATTTTTCCGAAAGCTCCAGACCATAGGCGACATAATCATACGCTTCCTGACTGTCCGCGGGTTCAAGCAGCGGCATGCCGGCGAAACGCGCAAAGATGCGATTGTCCTGCTCGTTCTGAGAGCTATGCATCTCCGGGTCATCGGCGGAAATCAGGATGAATCCTCCGTTGACGCCTGTGTAGGCGAAGGTCATCAGGGGGTCGGCGGCGACGTTGACTCCGACGTGTTTCATCGCAACGAGCGTGCGCGCACCGGCCATCGAGCTTCCGATACCGACTTCGACCGCGACTTTTTCGTTGGGCGCCCATTCGGCATAGATGCCGGGCAGGAGGGCGAAGGCTTCGAGGATTTCGGTTGAAGGGGTTCCGGGATAGGCGGAGGCGAATTTCACGCCGGCTCGCCATGCACCATAGGCAATCGCTTCATCACCGGAAAGGAGTTTTTTCATGGTTGGAACCTTTTATTTTGGGATTTACAAGTGTTTTATTTACGGAAATAAAACATGGGGATGTGTTCAATTGAATTACTTTGCGAGGAAGAGTTTTGTAAAAGCAACGCCGCTTTGGGATTCCAGTTTTGCGAGATAGAGACCGGTTGCCATGTTTGATAAGTCAAGTTTCGTCTGATGAAGTCCCGTGATTTGGTGCCCTTGCTGTGCGCTCCAGACTTGTTGGCCGAGGACATTATAGAGAGATAAATTCACGGGACCTGCTTGGGGCAGGTTATACTGCAATTGAAAAGTGCTGTTCCCCGGATTGGGGAATACCGTCAACGTCGGCTCTTCGGGAAGCGGAGGAACAGGACTGACAGGCTCGGCTGCAAGGAAAACGCTGTCGATAACCGTGCCGAAGACATCCTGATCTCCCAAGCGTGTATCTGTCCAGACAATATGCGTATGAGCTTCGGATGCGCATAGGCCGATGTATTCTCCTAACAGCCCTGCGCGGGAACCTGCTTGCGGGTCAGAGGATTCGGTCGTGACGCGCTGGTTGTCAATCCAGCTCTGCCCGCCATCGCTTGATGCCGTGAAATATAAGTCGAAGAGATAATTCTCCGGGTCATTGCGCCGGTCGTAGAAGGCTACCCAGACTCGTCCCAAGGGGTCCACAGTTATCCAAGGGTGAAACTGGTCTACGGGGGAGTCCAAGTTTTCATCATTCAACATCAGTTTCGGTGTCCAGTTTTCACCGCCGTCGTCCGAAAACATCAGCCATATATCCGTTTCAGATAAATCGGGTCTCGTATCCGTATAGACAAGGTAGAGTCTTCCTCGATATGGTCCGTCTGATTCATCGACGGCCATTGCACCGTATGAAAAGATAAGAATTCCGCCATTGATATTCGCGGAGCGAAATCCGGTATATGCCAGAGCTTCTTCCGGTGAAAACGTAATGCCGCCGTCGAGTGACTTTGAAAACATCACCGCTTGATATGGATAACTAACCCACGAGACATAGACTTCACCCTCAGCGCCCACGATAACATTTGCCCATTGGTTGCTGGATGTCTGCGAAACATACACGGGCGGAGTGTAGGCGGAGGAATCGGCTCGCTTGCGAACGAGAGCGATGTGTGTCGAATCTGTATTGGGGTATCCAAAGAATCGTGTCCAGACGCAGTACAACGAGCCTCTGTATAGCGAGTTTGAGCGGTCCACCGCGAGCATTTCTTTGTCTTCGAAAGCCGCCGGATCATATCCAATCGCAAATAAACTATCCTGCCACGAATAGCCTCCATTGGTAGAACGCACCGTCAGCAAGCCGTCACTACCGGGAGCTCCCCCCGGATTATATGATATTACCATAGCCGTAAAAACACCGTCCGCGTCCACGACCAAAACCGGATCGCTTTGCATCGGGAAGTACATCTGAGGGAAGACATCATCCTGCCATGTCCGCCCAAAATCCATTGAATAGCCGAAACCGACACGGCGGTAACCGAACCGGAAATCCCTCCAAACCGCCACGACTTCATCATAAAACACCGGACTAACACAGACCATCTCTTCATTCTGGAGTTGACCTGAAGCGTCAGTGTTTATTCGGAAATTCTCGAATTCGTCCAGATGAAACTTCGATTGGGTTGTGGTTGCTTCGTATGGCATTCGCGAGAGCATTTGGGGATGCCCATTTAGAGGTTCGACAACAGCTTCGGCTGTTGTGGACTCAAGCATTAGAATCATCCATGAGGAAAGGAGCCAAAGAAGAAATGGGAGCATGATGTTCACCGATAGGTGGTTGTTTGCGCTTCACTATTAGGAATATAAGCGATTTTGCTGAGATTATCAAATTTGGCTGCTGAGGTTGCCTCGACTCATGGCGTACAGAAAAGTATAGATGTTGATTTGGTTATCGAAAAAAGGTTCCCGACCCAATCGTGGAAAGAGCTACCGACGAGAGCCATTTTAATGAAGTTAATAACTCTGCCCCTCCTGTACGCAGGAGGATTCGAGGGTCAGTAACGATACAATGCCTCTTTGTGAAAACAAAAGCGAGCTTCCTCTTTAAGGGTAGATAGATATAATTATTTGAATATTATAAAAATAGAACTCGAAAAATTTATTAAGTTGCCTTGCGATTATTTGATGTAAAATGTTTTTTTACTTGCATCTTATTAGTAAGCGTATTATATTTACCATGCCTTAGCGAGCCAAAGAAGAAGGAGAACTTGAAGTTTAACAAAGGCTAAAGATAACGGTTAATGAAATTTATGGAGGAATGTTGAACATGAAGAAGGGTTTATTGTTCACAGGGCTCATAGTAGCCTTGACTTTGATCTGTTGTTACGCGCTTGTCGCTAAAGAAGGCGTAGTAACAAAGCAGTTGGTCCCGGTTACGGACAAACCGCAAAAAGCAACTCCGGTCTATGTTGCGCCGACACTTACGAAGGCTGAATCACAAGCCATATCGAGTGTGACGGCTGGTGTTGTACCTCAATTAGACCCACGCATTGAAGATCTTCGCGTTCGAATTGATGATCTGAAAGCTCGTGGTTTGTATGATGCCGCACTTTGGGCTGAGTACTTTAATTTGGTTGGCCAGAGTCCAAAAGCGAGCGGCCATTTTGATGGGGGCGGCGAGACTTGTGCTACAGCAACAGCAGTGGTTCTACCGTTGCCGTACACTGATACAGGCTCCACGGTAGGCGCTGTTGATGATTATGAAGAAGAAGCCGTTTTTGACTGTCCTTATGGTTCGACGTCGGGCGATGTCGTTTACAAGTACACGCCGACAGCTAATGACACAGTCAACATTGACCTGTGTGCTTCTCTCTATGACACCAAGCTGATGGTGTATGCCGAAACCAGTCCTTCGACGGACTGTGCCAGCTTGACTCTTGTCGCTTGTGATGATGATGGCTGTTCAGGCGGAACGTATCGCTCCCTTGTTGAATGCCTTCCTGTAGACTATGGTTACGACTATTATATCGTCGTTGACGGTTATGGTGGCGATGAGGGTGACTATGAGCTGACCATCAGTCAATGTGTCACAGAGCCGCCGATTCCGTTGGAAGAATGTCCGGACGGTTCACTGTTCTCACAACCGCCTTGCCATCCTGATAGTGCATGGTCTGGAAATACCAGTGATCTTGCGATAACTCTTAATCGCGCTGAGAATTTCTGGGGCGTCTGCGAGAATATTTGCGACATCCATTTCTGGGGTCTCAATGCCTATTATGACGAGGGCTGGTTCCTCGGCGATGAGGATCCGATGACTTTCGACATCACCTTCTATACCGATGCTTCTGGATTTGCAGGTCCCGGCATGTGGACAGTTCCGGGTGCTGTCGTATGCTCGTACACGGTAACCCTAACAGCGACAGCAACGCCATATAATTATGGTGGTTTCCCTGTTTGGTATTACAGCACAACCCTTGATCCCTGCTGTGCCATTTCCGCAGGTTGGGTTTCGATTCAGGGTGTGAGTGTCGGAGATCCTGACAGTTGGTTCTTGTGGTGTGGTCATGGCAATAACGACGCCGGTTTTTCTGCCAGTAACGATGGAACTGGTTGGGGTCCTGAAGCCGATGATCTAGCGGTCTGTCTTACAGGAGAAATCAGCATTGGCGCGCTTGGCGCTTGCTGTAATCCGGAGACGGGTGATTGTTTCGACGATGTTCTCTGCGAAGACTGTCTGTATGACTTCTACTGGAACATGGACTGTGCGGACATCTTCCCGCCGTGCGGAGCCACTTTGTGTGATGCTTCCGGTGGTTGTTATGAGCACGTTGCGAATCTCGAGATTGGTGATTGTTTCGCCAATGCTTCCATTTGCGACAATTACGCGGATTACTACTTTGAAGATCCTCCGGGTTGTGCAACGCTGTATCCGGGTATGGCTAATCCGATTACGGTGACGTTGGGAAGTCCCTATTCAAGTGACGTCGGTGGTCTTTGGATTGACTGGAACAACGATTTTGACTTCTATGGTGTAGGAGAAGAAATCTTCGACGAGACCGTGTGGATGGGTGTTGGTCCGTACACTGGAACGATTACGCCTCCAGCAGGAACCGAAGGCGGCAGCTATCGTATGCGTGTTCGTGTTCAGGATGGTTATTTTGATCCTGTTGTGGATCCATGCGGAATCTCGACTTATGGTGAAGTCGAGGACTACTGCGTCTATGTCTGTACTGGTGGTCCGTCGCCGATTATCGAGATTCCTACTGGTGGCCCAGGACCCGTTTATTCCTTCTCGGAAACTGTGAATACCTGCGGTTACTGTCCATACGTGCCTGTTGGCCACATGGGCGAATTTGGTGATGGGTGCGGGTATTACTATATTTATATGGGTCCGAGTGTTCTCTATATGATGCACACGTATGAGACAGGAGACATAGTAGTAGAAACTACAGGCGATGATCCTGCGCAGTTCATCTTCACGGACCTCTGTGATCCATTCGGAACATGTGTCGCAGGAAGTGACTGGACCGGCGGCAACCCATCGACTGAAGTTTGCTCACTCTTTGCCCTGCCAGCGGGCATCTATTACATCAACGTCGCTCTGTGGGATGATGGTAGTGGTCGTTGCGGCGATATCGATCTGGTTATCACCGGTGATGTCCAATTGCCGGTTGAACTGACTTCGTTCGAAGCTATTGCCGGTAATAACGAAGTTGCCCTGACCTGGACGACCGCAACCGAGCTGAATAACGATTACTTCGAGGTTCAGCGCAGCACGGAGGACGCCGAGTGGACGACTCTCGGTACGGTTGATGGTACCAATGATGCAAATGGTTCGAGCTACAACTACATGGATCGTGCCGTGGTGAACGGCGTGGCCTATACCTACCGTCTGTTGTCACATGACATCAACGGCGCTATCAACGAGTATAGTCTGACAGCTGAGGCCACACCGCAAGCACCGCTGCCGACGGAATACGCACTCGGCCAGAACTACCCGAACCCATTCAACCCGACTACGACGATTACGTACGCGTTGAAGGATGCGGGCTTCGTGACCTTGAAGGTGTACAACCTGTTGGGTCAGGAAGTTGCGAACTTGGTATCGGAGCAGTTGAATCCTGGAAGCTACACAGCGAACTTCAATGCGACTAATCTGCCT
>CAZADO010000304.1:0-7751 GCA_964483885.1 uncultured Alphaproteobacteria bacterium
GGATCCATTGTGTAAGGCGTCATCCAGTTCGTGCGGTCACCGTAGAAATCATCATCGATTGAGCTCCAACCATAACCGCCGTTCGTGGATTTTCCAAGTCCGCCGTATTGGTATTCCGCATAGATGACATTGCTGTTGCGCGGATCGACGAGTGTATAAAAACCATCGCCATAATAAATCACATCCCAATCACCGGTGCCGCCGCCGAGGGTACGCGGTGTGCTGTTGTCTTGTGTTCCACCGTAGAGTCGATAAGGCAAGGTTGGATCAGCGGTAATCGCATAAAATTGCGTCACGGGTAAATTTTCAAAGACCGTCGAACTCGCGCCTGTGTTGTAAGATACATCGATACCGCCGTCATGGCCGGTAATCAGATGAGCTGGATTATTCGGATCAATCCAAAGGGCATGGTGATCCACGTGCGCATAGGGAAAGACTTCGCTCCAGTTTGTTCCGGCATTACTGGAACGATACATCGAAACGCCCTGAACGTACACCACATCCGGATTAACGGGATCTGTGTGAATTTGGCCGAAATACCAGCCAAAGGAGCTGTAGAGCGAACTGCTGATATAGGTAACTTCCTCCCAAGAATTTCCATAATTGAAGCTGCGATAAATTCCGAGAAGATAACCGGGATGGTCAGCGAAAGATGCATAGAGGCGATTGGGATTCGATGCGGAAACGGTAATACCACCGCGACCGACATCAGTGCCGGATGGCAAGCCGTTTGTCAATTGTGTCCATGTATCCCCTCCATCATAGCTGCGCCAGATACCGCTGGTCACACCGCCGACCTGCCGCTCATAAGGACGCCGGATGCGCTCCCACATTACAGCATAGACGGTGTCCGGATGCTGCACATCAAGCGCGACATCAATGCAAGCTGTGGAATCCGTTAAAAATAGAACGCGTTCCCAAGTATCTCCACTGTTCGTTGTTCGGTAGAGCCCGCGTTCCGGATTTGTACCGAAAAGTTCACCGGCTGCGGCGACAAAGATACGGTCAGAATTCGATGGATCCACAGCGATTTTGCCGACGTGAATGACTGCTTCGAGTCCCTTGTACTGCCAAGTTACGCCGTTGTCTTCCGTCAGATAAACTCCGCATCCGCCGTAGCTGTCGCCAGACGCGTTCGCTTCACCGGTTCCGAGCCAAACGCGAGAAGGATTCGACGGATCCATCGCTAACGCGCCGGTTGACAGAGCGAAGTCATCCGAAAACACCGGCGTGTAATTCAAACCGCCATCTGTGGATTTGAAAACGCCGCCGAGTGCAGCTCCGGCGTAAACAGTGTCGGGTGCTGACGGATGAACGGCTAATGCTGTGATGCGTCCGCCGACATTGGATGGCCCGGCAAAATCCCATGCATCATCGAGTGAGCGACTTTGGTTGTTCAGTTTCAGCGCTTGAACGCGCGCTTGTTTTACGGCAACGCGATTCAGATTATTCTGCGGCCACATCCGTTGAATCATGAACCAGTCGTTCGGTTTTTTAACCGGGTCGCGCTGCGGATTGTCTTGGAATAACTGGGGAAGGAAAAATATCAACGTGGTTAGAAGAAATCCGAGGACAATAAAACGGGTCTGTAGTCTTTTATGCATGGGAACCTCTCTGACGAATCATCGAATCAAGTTAAAGAACTATAGAAAAACTTTCGATTTATGTGAAATGTGTTGTACAGAATTGCACATCTATAAGATACTCGGTATAAGCTATCGAGTCAAGACTTGCAGAAATATATTTTTATTTTCCGGCCGGGTTACGCGCGTTGATGTTATCGTTTTATAATTGAATGGGAGCGCTGAACCCGGCTCGGCGAAGAAAAAAGCTTTGCACTACTGTTTAGCTGTTCTTGGATTCGTGAGTCCCATGATTATGCCCAGAACAACAGACCACAGCGCGGCTAATCCGATTTGATAGTCTTTCGGAAGAGAAAAGGTCAGAGTGTGCGCGGGAATCCAGAACCAGAGTAATGTGAGCCAAGCGGTTTGAAGTCCGTGCCAATTCCATCGCCGCATAATCAGATTTTCTTCCAACCGATGGAACGCCATCATTTGCGGCCCGAAGAGCAGGTTGGTGAAGACGGATACCGCGAACGCTCTGGCTAAACCGCTCGAACATGCGAAAGGAAGCAGGTTATTTTCGACCAGCGCATTGACGAAACCCTTCATTCCGGCAAAGCCGTATTTGATGACAATTCCGAGAAGTCCCCAGGCGAGGATTTTTCCGATAAGCTGCAGTAGCGTGCATCTTAGCGCGAACGTCTTGTTGCGGATGACTTGAGAAAGGAGTTCACCGAATGTTCCGAGGATAGCAAACTGCACCGCTGCCGAGAAAACCGGATTATCGGAAACCCATGAGAGATACCAAGTCATGCATTACTCAAGTCGTTTTTATTCATAAGACGTCATCAGCGTCTTTTCGAAAAAAGTTCTATCTGACAAAGTGCGGCATCTCTGCAGGGATTTCAAAAGACAGCTCGACCAGTCCCCGATAGTCACGATTCTCGTACCAAGGAACTTGGCAGATGAGTTTCCGTTTACCACCGCTTTCAATCGTGTAGCAGTTTGTGCTTTGTGCTTCGAGCATTTTTTTCAGTTGGCTCTTAGAAGGTTCCGGATGACAATCCAACACATTCGTGCCAACAAGGGCGCGTCCCCCGTCTTTTTGAAAAGTCGCAGCGGCTTTGTCGTTCATTTCAAGAATGATTCCCTGCGCGTCGCAGACTGTGACTGATACGGGGGATTCCTTTATCCAAGTTCCGTGGGGCATAACTTCAATCCAAACATATTCAACTTAGGGTAAAATATTTCTTTCAACGCATTCAGCCGGTATCCAGCCGCGTTGATCATTTCTATTTGTACACCAGAACCAGCCGCTCTCTTCTTTCTCGATTGTTAATTCTTCTCCGATGTTGGCCGTTAGTTCTGTCGCATCGTAGTCGCAACGCATGGTGCCCGCGTTGCCTTTTCTTTCGATATTGTTTTCCGGAACCCACCGGCTTTTTCCGGATGAATTCGTGCACCATATCCAACCATGCCATGGGCTGTCTTTGTCTGTGATAACCAGTTCTTCGCCTTTTACAAAAACGAACGGTTCAGGATAAGCGGAGTCGTACGCTTTTATAACACGAAGAAGCTGTTTGTTTTCGTTACTTTTTTTCACTTCTGGTCTTTTCATTCGTAGTGTTTGGTTTGCGGCCACATGTCTTGCAGCGATGTCTTGATGTTCCTGCATAGATAAACGGGCAAATCGTTTTCAAACGGCATCGCATATTCCGAGTGGATGATTGCAGCTTGTTCGACACTCTCGAAGTTGTATTCCAAATGCTCCCTTGGGAGACCAAGGGTAATCGTGATGTTGCCGTCGAGGTTGTTTGGACCCCACAACCAGTAGTTGTTATGACCGCTGATGGCTTTTGGCAGATCATATTTGCTTCCAAAGAAGTCAATGGCTCCGGCTTCTCCATAGTTACCACACATGATAACACATTCTGATTCTTCTTCCGGCGGCAGACTGTGATAAACATCAGCAACAGTGGCAACCATGTTTTCCCAGCCGAACATGTCCGCATAAAGTTGCGGGAGTTTACCCAACTCTTTTTTCTCTTCTGAAGGAGGCTCTATGCCGATTTTCTTTGCATAAGCGATATATGTTTCGACAGGTAACACGGGAAGGCCAAAGGGAGCCAACGCAATACCTCCTATAACAAGCAGCGATATCGAAACGGATTTGAGCCACGTCATATTCTGTTTATTGAAAAAATCCGCGATTATCAGCGCACCAGCGGCAAACAATATCGGGTAAGCTGCTGCTAAATAATTTGCCCGGCTCGTTCGATTGAGAACGAGAATCAAAAACACCGTCAGGTAGATAATTCCCAGAACGCGGAAGGACTTCATTTTCTTCGCAAACAAGAGAAACAGAAGTCCCAACATCCAGATGGGAAACGTTATAGGATTCATGAGCAGAATTTGTTCAAAGAAAAAGGTAATCGGTGAGTCTTGAACCATTTTCCACTGGGAAACATTACGCATGAATTCGATGGTCGGCCAGTGATTGCTTATTTGCCAGAGGATGTGAGGCAAAAAGAGAAGACCCGCCAGGACGGCTGCAAGCCACGGCCCGAATGTCAGAAGTGTTTTACGGTTTGATGTTAAAAGCAGTCCCACAAAAAGACCCGCTCCAAGCCAGAGGACACTTATTTTATTCATTAATCCCAGTCCCAAAACAAGGCCAAGCATCAGCCAGAGTTTCAGGCTTTCTTCTTTCAAAATCCGAATGATGATATACATGGCAAGCGCCCAGAAGAGATAATCGAAACAGTTCATCGAGAAGAAGTGGTGCACAAAGAGGTTGACCGGAGCTATTATAACAGCAATCGCGGCGAGTACTTGCGCGAATCGGTTGCCTCCCAGTTCGCGGGCCATGAGCCCGGTCAAGACAACCACAACACCTCCGGACAATGCAGGCAAAAAGCGCAGTGCAAAAAGGGAATCGCCCAGAATCAGCCGATTCAACCAAAGGAGTACGATGGAAAGCGGAGGTTGATCAACATAGCCGAAGGCCAGATGTTCACTGCAAGCAATGTAGTAGAATTCATCTCGAAAATAATCATATCCGCCGCTCGTCAGGAGGTGCAGCAAAAATTTAAAGAGGCCAAGATAGAGAAGAATTGCGTTATTGCCTAAAAGAAATGAGTGACGAGAAGGTTCAGAGTTAGCTATCGCTGCGTTCATTTTACGTTCTTTGATTGGGCTGGAGGCTTTATTTTTCTTCTATCCGAGCGGCGAGAAGTGTGAAGTCATCTTCGAACTCATTCGAGCCATTAAAGTCAATGACATCCGCTTCCAATTTTGCGAGCAATGCCTCAGGTGAAAGCGAGGCGTGTTCCTGAAGGAGTTTTGCGATGCGTTCATCGCCGAATTCTTCTTCGGCGTTGTTCATGGCTTCACTGACGCCGTCGGTGTACATCAGCAAGAGCTCGCCGGATTCAAGTTTGATAGTTTCCTGTTGATAAGGAACGCCCGGAATGGTTCCTAAAATCAGCCCGCCTTTATCCAGACATTTTATACTTCCGTCGCGACGCAGCAGAAACGGCGGATTGTGACCGGCATTGACATAGGTAAATTCGCGGGTATTCGGATTGAAGACTCCGGCGAAGAATGTGATATACTCTTCGGTCGGCGTATTACGATGAATCAAATCATTGATACGAGCGACAATCCCGGCAAGCTGCGTTCCCACACCGACAGCGGTTCGCAGCGACGCCTGCAGATTAGCCATGAGCAGCGCCGCTCCCGCGCCTTTACCGGACACATCCGCTACCGCTAATACGGTTTCTCCATTTTCCAAAGGAATAACATCATAATAATCGCCGGCGACTTCAAGACAGAATCGGTTGCGCGCCGCCACTGCAAGCCCGGGAGTAGGCGGCAATTCATGGGGCAGGAAACCGTTTTGAATGCGCCTTGCCATTTGAAGCTGTTCTTCGAGTCGATGCTTCTCGACGTTTTCCTCGAGCAAACGGATATTTTCGCTGGCGACGGCAACCTGCGAAGCAAGCGTACCCAGAATTTGAAGTTCTTCAGCGACGTAATCTTCGCGCTGTGTTTTGATTCCCAATCCGATGAATCCGATAAGATGTCCGTGCGCAATGAGTGGCAAAATGAGGGCAACGCGGTTTAATTTGAGCCATCCGGTTTCTTCGTCCGTAAAGCGGACGATTCCACCGGCGACAGCTTCATCTACCATCATGGGTCGTCGCTCGAGTTCGAGTCTCTGTACAAGGCTGCTGTCGTGACGGAATGGAATGGGATCGCTGTCCTGCAGCAGAAAACACTCGCCTTCTTGGCTGCGCATGGCGGGATACACACCCTCCACCATCAGTCCGTTTCGCAAACGCGTTTCGAGTTGGACCCAGAAAGATTGCTTATCCGGCAGTGTTGCGATTTGCTGCAGGAAATCGATAATCATTTGTCGGAGACGCTGCCGTTCGGGATAAAAAAGCCTTTCGAGAGATGTTTTCACCTGTCGAAGCAGAGGAATTGCTCCGCCGGCGATGATGATGACGATAAAAATAGCCAGCGTGCTTCCTTCATCACCAAGCTGTTTTTTTAAGAACAAGCTGAGTGCAAATCCGGCTCCCGCGGCCAGTGCCGCCAATAAGCCTATAGAAATGACATACCGTGTGCCGCGGCGCAGTTTAGCCTCGACTTCGAGAAGCCGGTAACGGCCAAACGCGTAGACAAATGAAATCGGCGTCAACAATGATCCCAGAAGGGATACATTGATTAGTATCATTGCTCTCTGCGGATCCTCGATAAACCATCCTCGAACAACGATAACCAAAAAAATGAGGAGAAAGAGCAAACCCAAACCTGTGCCGGAGCCCCACAGCACCATTCGTATCTGTCGTTTTTCCAAGCGTTCATCGGTGCGCTTATAGCGTACGATTAACAGTATCAAACTCGCGGTTATTTGACATCCCATCGTTCCTAATACGCATGCGCTGATTGGAATTTCGAAGTGCATCAGGAGAGACAGCAGCCAATAGGCCGTCACGAAAACCAGCGGCATGTAGCACAATGAATAGGCAAGCACCGGCCGCTTCAGTATCAAGCGGCTGGGACGGGGAAAAAGCAGAACAAGGTTCAAGAAGAATGCGCTAATGAAACTTGAAAAGAAATCGAAAACATTTTGAGCGATGTCTCCCAGAGGAATCTGAAAAGCGGCGAACTGAGACGGAAGAACTCGGACAGATGATATCATGAAGCCAGCCATCGCAAATGAAAAGAGAGCGAGCGCACGCACACCCGCAGAATCCGGTCTTCGGAAAAACGCCCACAATCCCACCGCTGTAAAGAGAAAGGAGATTAAGAACCTCAGAACTTGTAGTATGAACACCTGCAGGAATTCTTCATAAGGAGACACACGCGTGCGAATTTCGGTGCGAAGAACTTGACCGTCATGAAGGAACTCAATCGGTACAACATTCCAGGGCGGATTCGGCGAACTAAAATAGGCACTCATGCGTGCCCACGTTGCTGCGGAATCATTGATGCTTATGATGGTATCTTCCACGGCTGGAATTGGCTGCGACACAAAATCGATTGAATCCACACGAAAGAAAATGAGGGAACTGTCCACCATCATGCGAGTCTTGCTGCTAATCGTTCCTGATTTTTGCCAAATCCTGACTTTGGTAGCTTCAGCCGCGAAGAAAACCAAGACGTACGCGAAGAGCACCACTCCTATCAGTCCGGTGAAATATTTAATAATTTTCTTTATAACCATGAACAACCTCCGAGACGGTCCAAGCGGCTGCTTTCGAGCACATTAAAATCACAGCATGCAGTAATTTACGGAAGCAAGCATTCAAAAGCAACAAGAGAATTGAGAAGCTTTTTCCTCCAGTTTTACCCATTAAGGAGAATTCGTCACTAAAATCTGTAGCGCTGAAAAAGTAGGATTGAGGGGACTGAAGCGTAAACACTTGTTTATAAACAAATAATAATTAAACAAATCTCTTGATAAATCTCGAAAAATTTACTATATTACAAGATACGGATATACGAAAATCGTTTATTGCGATTTAGTACGGGCCAAAGTGTGAAGGAGATGGCTTTGCGTAGCGATTCGGTTGGCAAGCAACTGAAGCATAAGCGGCAGAAATTTTTTGAAGCCGCCGAGCCGCTGTTTATTCGCTTCGGCTATCGCAAGACGACCATCGAGGATATCTGTCAAGC
>CAZADO010000305.1:0-6938 GCA_964483885.1 uncultured Alphaproteobacteria bacterium
CAAGAAACCAACAATCCTGACCCATAACTATAGAATTTTCATTACTAAACAATTAAACCGTCAACATGAAAAAGTCAATAGAATTACAGGAAAAGTTGAAGTATTCATCATGTCTGTAAAACGCGAATAATCAAAGAAAAAAGGACATCCAAGTGCCCTTGTGTCGAATATTTCCGCATTAATTGAGAGGCATTTATCCCTTTGCGTTCATCTTGAAAACCGTCTCTCATGGTTATTAAAGCACCGAGCAAAGGAGCTTACAAGCATTCACTCGCAAATCCCTACATCCATACGCCCTATAGGGACTCAAATCCGTGATGCCGGAGCCAGAACAAATTCCTAATATCTTATAAATTAAAGAATTACAAAAGTAGTATCCCAAGTGAAAGCATGCGGAGACAAGTGAGGGAAAGAATGGCCAAAGTGAGAACCCAGAACGAGAAAACAAGATTAGTCTTCAGTGGATGAAATTCTTTCTGGGAAACCTGTTTACAGCGAGAATTTCAGCCGATGCTCATACGACACAACTCCTTTTATGACTGTGCTTTAGCCATTAATAAGCAATTCAAGTGCATTCAATAACATTGGCATAGAATATGCAATATTATATTCAGAATAGACTTGTTAATTGAGTAATGGTATGACAGACGTTAAAATTCAAAGAGATCAAATTGTGCAGTCATCGAGTCCGGATAAGGTGGGTGAATTGCTTCGTTTCAAACGTGAACTCGAATCGAAGAATCATGAACTGACGGAGGCTTATCACGAGCTGAAACGCACACAAGAAATGCTGCTTCAACAGGAAAAACTGGCTTCTATCGGACAGCTCGCAGCAGGAGTCGCCCACGAAATCAATAACCCCATCGCCTATATCCAAAGCAATCTTCGCACACTGGAACGCTATATGAAGGACATCAGCGAATTGTTCGATGTGCTTTTTAACATGCAAAAACGTGAGAACAATACTGAAATCGAGGCGGATTGGCATCAGGTAAACGAACAGGTAATCGGCAATGATTTCGAGTATATCCTGAGCGACATCAAAGAGCTCATTCCTCAATCCCTGCAGGGTGTCGAAAGGGTTCGCCAAATCGTAACGGATCTCAAAAGCTTTTCACGCGCGGACAAAGCCGAAAAAGCTGTCGTGGATATTCATGAATGCATCAACAGCGCGCTGAATATCGTCTGGAATGAAATTAAATATCGCGTCACCGTCAACCGAGATTTTTCGGATGTGCCGCCGGTCGAATGCTTTCCTCAGCAAATCACGCAAGTGTTCGTTAATCTCCTGATGAACGCCGGGCAGGCGATTTCCAAGAAAGGAGACATCCGCATAACGACGCGCTACCGTGATGAAAAAGTTGTAATCATCGTCGCGGACACCGGCGACGGAATTTCTCCCGAGAATCTATTGCGCATCTTCGATCCTTTCTTTACCACCAAACCGGTGGGGAAAGGCACCGGGCTTGGGCTTAGCATCGTGTACGGGATTATTCAGCGGCATGGTGGGACGATTCAACCAATAAGTACACCGGGAAAGGGAACGGAATTCCGGATTGAACTACCGCTCAAATGCAAAGAAGAGGAGCCGGTTTGAGTTCTTCCAAGAGTGAACATACGAAGCCGACGGCCGATATTCTTATCGTGGACGATGAATCGTTCATTTTGACATCACTCAAGCGAATGCTCCACAGCGAACCGTATCGCGTGCATACGGCTTCGGGAGGAGATGAAGCACTTCGAATCATGGAGCAGACGGAGCTGGGGCTGATTATCTCTGATTTTCGCATGCCTGAAATGGACGGAATCGCCTTTCTTCAGGAAGCAAAGAAGCGGCAACCGGATTCGGTGCGAATCATTCTTAGCGGCTATGCGGACATCAGCGCAATCATCGACGCCATCAATCAAGGCGAGATTTATAAATTTATCGCCAAACCGTGGAATGATGACGAATTGAAGCTGACCATCATACAATCACTTGAACATTGGCAGCTTAGAAAAAGCAACCGGGAACTCACACAGGAACTGCTCGAAAAAAATACGGAATTACAAAATCTAAACGATCATCTGGAACGAGAAGTCGCACGGCGATCCCGCGAGCTGCTATTGAAAGATAAGCGTTTTTTACTTTCGCAGTATATTATTGAGAACATTCCGGTGGCTCTGGTGGGAGTGGATGAGACCGGTATGGTTGCTTTGGCTAATCGTAAAGCGGTGGAGATATTGCCGGAACAGACCCTACTTATCGGGAACGATCACGAAAAGGTCTTTGATGAAAACATCCTAAAGACTGTCCGCAAGCTTCGCTTGCGCGATGAAGCCGACACGACTGAAATCCAAATAGGAGAGCAATTCTATACTCTCCACTTCCTGCCCGTCACATCGGCAGTCGTGTCCGGAAATACGCTCTTAGTGTTTATCGAACACGATACTCAAACTCGCGATAACAGCCACCATCGCAGTGACATACACGCGTCAACTCCAACAGCTTGAGGACTAAAATGCGTTCAATATCAGAAGTAACCACCGACACCATCCTTATTGTCGATGATGACCCTAATGTCATTGCGGCATTAAAACGCCTGCTCCACAGCGAACCTTATAACGTACTGACAGTATTGAGCGGTGAGGAAGCACTTGAACTCATGGAAGAACACGCCATTGACCTCGTGCTTTGCGACGAGAAAATGCCCGGACTGCGCGGCAGCGACGTCCTGCGCGTTATGAAAGACAAATGGCCGGATACGATTCGCATTATGTTGAGCGGTCAAGTCGATGTCGAGGCGGTCGTGCGCGCCATCAACGAAGGCGAGGCGTATCGTTTCATAAGCAAACCGTGGAATGAAGCTGAATTGCTGCTGACGGTCAGTCAGGCTATGGAAAAAGGACACTTGATTCGAGAAAACCGCCGACTCACCAATGAAATCAGGAAACACGAACATCTGATAACGATGCTGGAAAATCAGCATCCGGGAATCACCCAATTGAACCTTGATTCGGAGGGCGTTTACATTGCATCCTCAGACTGATTCGATGGTCACGGATGAGTCCACATCCGTAGAGCAGCTGATTGAGCAAATGACCAACCTTCCCTCGCCACCGGTGGTTGTTTCGCGCACGCTGCAAATTATCGCGGGAGATAACGAATCGGTTCAATCTCTGGCTGAAACCATCGAAACGGATCATGCCTTGACCGCAAAATTGCTGCGAATCGCGAATTCAGCCTTTTACGGTATGGCGCAGGAGATTTTCACTGTCAGAGACGCCATTCTAATTATCGGATTTGACGCGGTGCGCTCGGTGGCCATCTCGGCGGCGGCGGTTACCGGAGTGTGGGTGGACGATGAGTTGTTCAATATGGAACGTTTCTGGAAGCATTCTCTGAGCTGTGGACTATTCGCAGAGTTTATCGCGAAGAAAATTCACTATCCGACGCCGGAAGTTGTCTTCACTCTCGGAGTGCTTCATGACATCGGCCGCGTCGTCATCATTCAATCCCTGTCGCAACGCTATCGAGACGTGATTTCTCTGATGAAAGAACAGCATACTTACCTGTGGAAAGCAGAGCGCGAAGTCTTGGGATTTCATCACGGCGAAGTGGGCGCACGGCTTGCCGAAAACTGGCACTTTCCGCCCGCTTACAGCAATGCCATACGTTTCCACCACGAGCCGGAAAAAGTGGCGAACCAAAACGAACTGACCTATGTTTTGTCCCTTGCCGACGCGATGAGCCACCACGTGTTCTCCTATGACCGTAAGGAGCGACTCACCCAGCCGCTATATCGCGGATTGTGGGAACCGCTGAAACTGAACGAATCGGATGTCCGAATGCTCCTCAAACACGAAGAGACTATTCAGGAACGAACAGAGGTATTTCTCGAAATTTCTTCGATGCCAAAATATAAATCTTAAACACAAGGATGTCGGAGAAAGCGCTGAGCTTGGTTTGAGCATTGTCTATGATTTTGTTCGGAAACATGGGAGAGAAATTGAAGTAGAAAGCGATGTTTCAAAAGGAACAATATTTATGCTGCGTTTTCCCTCGGAAAAAACACTTCGCGAATCCATAGTTGGAGAGCTATCATGACACATGTACCCCGCATCCTGTTTGTCGATGACGAAGAATTGGTCCTGAATACCCTTCGTCGCCACTTCCTCAACGAGGACTACGAGATATTCACCGCCAACTCCGGGCGAGAAGGGCTTAAGTACCTCGAAGAGACGCCCATAGAAGTGGTGATTTCGGATTTTCGCATGCCCGAAATGAACGGTAGCGATTTCTTGAAACACGTCAGTGCACGCTGGCCAGATACGGTTCGCATCGTACTGTCCGGATATGCGGATATGCCGGCTCTTATTTCGCTTATCAACGATGGGGAAATCTTTAGGTTCATCAACAAACCTTGGAAAGAAAATGAGTTGAAAGAAAACATCCAAGAAGCGCTGGTGAAACATCAAGAACTTGCGGAGATGCGAAAATTGCTGGAAGATTCATTGGCGGAAAGCGAAGAATTATTCAGCAGCGAACAAAAAGAACGCGAACGAATTCGTCAGCGAAATACAGACCTTGAACAGAGAGTAGAAGAGCTGAAACTCTATCAGGCTGCTTTTCAATACGCAGGAACGCCGATTCTTGTTTTCGATGAACAAGGAAAACTGATTAATATCAATTATGCTGCAGAGGATCACTTAAAAACAGCAGGTGTGGTACAGACTGAATTTATTACAGAAATTGGACTACCGGAAGCATGGCGTGAAGCTGTTGAAATGACACTGAAGGAACGTGAAAGTCCCGTGCAAAAATGTCGTCTTCCCTTCGGCGGCAAGTCCTATGAAGTGATTCTAAAGCCTTTGATCGGATACAAGGGTACTGAGGGAGTGGTAGCTGCTATATGGTGTTATGAAAAGGAAGATAAACCACACGGCATCCACTCTGATAAGGTAGTCAAGGTGTGAAAGATTCGCGGGGGCACACATAAGAAGCGAACGTTAAAGATGGAATGACGCTATGTCCTCAGAAATTGTTGAAGCGAACATCCTTGAAAAGCACGGCTTTCGGATTGTTTCACAGGCATTCGACAGCTGGAATGTTCAATTCCGCATCAGCGCGGGAGAACTAGTGGACCAGCGAACTCTTCTGAAACATCTTAGACGCATCAAGAAAGCCGTGTCCCAAAGATACTCCGTCCCAGAGTCCAGTCTATTTTTCGATGGCATCATAAAGCGCACGCAGGATGGTGATGCGGTCGAAGTCGTCGTTCGCATACGAAAACAACTATATGAAAAAGGCAATCCAGAGATTCATTTCAAGGAAGGCATTGGCGCCGACAAAAGCAAATACACGCATATGACAGCTTTTCTAGATATCACGTATCTGGATGAGTTCGAAAAAATAATTACTATCGATCGCGTCAATCGAGCCATTCAAAAGGCTTCAATTATTCCCAAATTTCTTGATAAAGAGATTATTTCACGGAAAGTACAGGAAGTACTCAAAAAGAAAATCGCTATTAAAGATATTCCTATCGCGAAAGGCAAATTCCCGGATATAGGACAAGACGCTGAATTGGAATTCTTTTTCCAAGCCTTGGTAACACCGGACAACACTGACGAGTATCATTCCTCCCGCAAAGTAAGTCACGGCGATTTCCTTTGTCGAAAAAAACCTGCGGCCGTCGGTAAAGAAGACGGCATGAATGTCATCGGCGAAGAACTTCCTCCTCGAACCGGTTTCGATATCACATTGAAAGCCGGGCGGGGAGTGACGCTTTCACTCGATGAGAACGAAGCGATTGCCGATACCGAAGGGACTGTGACAATTACCCGGACGATGAAGCAAGTGCATATGCTCAGCGGGATAAAGGAAATCCCCGAGTCCATTTTCCTGAAAGTAGATCCAGTCCTGAAGGTCGATGGAAGTCACGTGATTGATGTCGCGACCAGCCGAAGCGTGGAAGTGGTTGGTAATCTCAGAATGGGCAGTAAAATTATCACCGACTCTGATGTCTATATATCCGGTGATATCGAGGAAGGAACGTTGGTCGAAGCACTTAATGATGTTTTTATTGAGGGCAACGTTAACGGCGCTATGCTAACCAGTGAATCGAATATTATTACCAAGAAAGGGATTGCGGATTCCCAGCTTCGAGCTAAAGGTCATATTATCGTCAAAGGCCACATAAAGAATTCAGATTTATCCGCGGATACCATAACCGCTGATTCCGTTTCAGGAAGCAAAATAATAGGGAAACACGAGGTCATTCTCCAGCGAATTGAAGCGGATGAAAATAATGTGCTTTCAACGATTTGCGTGGGAATGTTCGATTTCTTCAAGGAAAGGATTTTGGAAAACGAAGCGTTTCTTAAAAAAGCGAAGACAAATCTGATGAGAATCGAACTGGCTGTCGGCAAGCACATCATGGACAATGTCACGACTTCGAACGTCCCCAAAATGGTGATGTGGTTTCTCGCTGGTCACCGGGAAGATAAACTTGAACTTCGCAAGCAAGTGGATTCATATCGAAAACTTATCCAATCGATTCCTCCGACGCGTGCCCTTATCGAGGAAAAAGAAAAGGAAAATATCGAAATGTTGCGAAAAATGGAACAAGGCGAGGAACAGGGAAAGAATATAATTTCGGTTCGCGAGCGAATGGGGGCTAAAACTGTCTTTTCTGTTGATGGTGTTGAAGCGACGGTAGATCCCGTAAATCCACCGGTTGAAGTGACGAGTGACGGAAAGGAAAATTTAATCGTTAAGACAATTGATGAATCTTCAAGATAGGACGCTTCTATCCATGAAGACTCAAATGGTATACGTCCTTTTCAATCAGCCAAGAGTTCTTGAATCGCTTGTTTTATTTCATCATTATCAAGAGGCTTTTCGAATGTGCGCTGCGCGCCAAGTGCCTTTGCTATCGAGAGGTAGTTTTTCGGAC